>JALHSW010000636.1 GCA_022865365.1 Acidimicrobiia bacterium
CGGCGCTGCTCCGGCCGCGCGTCGAAGCCGGCGAGAGCATCATCTGACGGTGGGGACCTCGGCGGCGCGGGCCCGCAACGCGGCACGGTCGGCCTTGCCTGCGGCGAGGAGCGGGAGTTCGTCGAGCTGCACGACCCGCTCCGGGGTCTTGTACCGGGCGACGCCGCGCTCCTCGAACCACGTACGACACGTGTCGAGATCAAACGGTCGGGTCGCGACGACGAACGCGCAGACGCGCTCTCCCAGTCGACCATCGGGCTGGCCGACTGCGACGGCCTCACGGATGTCGGGGTGGGCTTCGAGCACGCCTTCGACCTCGGCCGCCGTGATGTTCTCGCCCCCGCGGATGATGATGTCCTTGATGCGTCCGACGATCGTGAGCCAGCCGTCGGCGTCGACGGCCGCCAGGTCGCCCGTGCGGAACCAGCCCCGCGAGATCGCGGCCCGAGTCTGCTCCGGGTCTGCGTAGCCGGCGAACAGCTCGGGGCCTCGCAGCCACAGCTCGCCCGCCTCTCCGGTCGGGCGCTCCCGTCCGGTGACCGGGTCGCTGATGCGCAGGCGCGCCACGCCCGTCGCCCGCCCGTCGGTCTCGCGTGCTCGCACGACGCTGTCGTCGGGTGTGCTCGTGGTGATCGTCGGTGCCTCGGTCGAGCCGTAGGTGCGCTTGACGAGGCAGGCGAGGCGTTCGGTCGCTTCCTCGACGAACGCCGGCGTCACCCCGGCGCCGCCACTCGACACGAGCCGGAGAGTCTCGACTCGCTCCGTCCGAAACGCAGGCGCGGCCATCAACGCGACGAAGAAGGTCGGAGGACCGATCATGAACGTGATGTGTTCGCGCTCGATCGCGGCGAGCGCGTCCTCCGGGTCCCACTTCGCCATCACCTCGGCGCGCATCGGCACGACGCCGGGGATGAGCACCGCGTTGAGCAAGCCGGAGATGTGGGCCAACGGGGCCGGCATGAGCACCGCGTCGTCGGGACCGAGCTGGTGGGCCGCGGCCATCACCCTCGCCTTGTACGCAAGGCCGCGCTGGGTGTGCAGTGCCGCCTTGGGCCCTCCGGTCGAGCCCGAGGTGAAGAGCACGACCGCCAGGTCGCTCGGGCGCCCGACCGACCTGGTGAGCGGAGCACCCTCGTCGAGCAGGCGGGTGAAGCGTGCGCCAGGTCCGCGCACGTCGGTAACGCTCAGAGAGACGCGTGGTTCGAGGATCGCGAGCATGCGTTCGACGTCGGCCGGTCCGGCGAGATGATGAATCGGTCCGGCGATCGCGCCCAGGCGCCAGCACGCGCGGTAGAGCACGATGACTTCCCACCAGTTGGGCGCCTGCCACGCGACGACGTCACCGCGGCGCACCCCCTCCTCCCGCAAGGCACCGGCGAGCGCATCGACGGCGGACGCGAGCGCAGGCCCGTCGAGACGGACTCCGGCTGTGGCGTCGACGAGCAGGTCGCCGGCGGCCCGTCGAGCCGCGTCCGAGCAGAGCGCGTCGAGCGACGGGAGGTCCCACGCCCCACCCGGCGCGAGGTACGCCGTCGCCTCCGGGTGCCGGTACGTAGGACGGAGGCGGTTCATCGCGCTCAGACGAGTGGGTTGCGCCAACCCGTGCTCGACGTCGTTGCGCCCCGGAGGACCTGGGAGCCGATGAAGTTGCGTTGGATCTCGACGGTGCCCGCACCGATGCACAGCCCGCGGATGTCGCGGTACGCGCGCTCGACGGGAAACTCACGCGAGTACCCGTAGCCGCCGAGGAGCTGAATGGACTCGTCGCAGACGAACTTCGCGGCGAGATTGGCTGCCGCCTTGGCCATGGCCGTCTCGAGCGCCGGGGGAGTGCCGTGTGGTCCGGCGAGCCGCAGCGCCCGCTGAAGGAGCAGGCGCGCGCCCTCGAGCTGCGTTGCCATGTCGGCGATCTTCCACTGGAGCCCCTGGAGCTCGGCGAGCGGTCGTCCGCCGATCGTGCGCTCGTTCATGTAGCGGACCGCGTACTCGAGCGAGCCCTGCGCGGCGCCGATGCACATCGCCGCGTTCCCGCAGCGCTCGTGGTTGATGTGAGAGATCAGCGTCTTGAACGCGTCGCTGCTCGACGCGTCGCCGGCGAGGAGCACGTCCTCGGGCTCGATGCGGACATCGTCGAACGCGAGCTCGGCCTCACTCGTGCCCCGCAGCCCCATCTTCACATGGGTGCCCTGCACCGAAGCCCCTTCGGCCTCGAGGTCGACGAGGACGGCGCCGATGCCCTTCGCGCCTTCGCTGTCGGGAAAGCGGCACCACACGAGACAACACCGTGCCTTGTGGCCGCCGGTCACGTAGTTCTTGTATCCGTTGAGACGGTACGCCTGACCAGCAGGGCCGGGCGGGCCGTCCGGCGTGAGGCGTGCCCGCATGTGCGTGACCGCAGAACCGGCTTCGGTCTCACTGATGCCGATGCTGAACAGCGCCTCGCCGCTCGCGGCCATCGGAAGCCAACGCTCCTTCATCGCGTCGCTCCCCAGATGCTGGATCGCCCGCGGTGGTCCGTTGAACGTGAGCTGGGCCAGGATCGCGCTCGAGACGTCGTGGCGCGCGAGCTCCTCGAGGACGATCGCCGCTTCGATGTCGCCCATTCCCATGCCGCCGTACCGCTCGTCGACGGTGATGCCGAAGAGGTCGGCCTTTCGGATCGCGTCCCAGGAACCCTGGGGGAACTCCTCGGTCTCGTCCCAGTGCCGCGCGTTCGGCGCGAGCTCGCGCTCGGCGACGTCGCGAGCCAGCGCGCGCAGCGCCTGCTGATCCTCGGTCTCGGCAAAGGGGTCGACGCCGTGCGGTGCCACGGCGAAAGGCTAGCGGCCTCTTCCCGAACCTGACTACCGTGTCAGCAATCGCTCTCGACCGGCGTCATCGACGGCCGTGATCGATAAGGGGGAACCGGTGTGACCCAGGACGCGTCCGTCTTCGAGTACGAGGAGATCGACTTCGTCACCGGTCAGCCGTACCCGCAGTGGGGCCGCGCCCGCGAGCGCTGCCCGGTGATCCAGACCGACGGCTCGATGATGGGGACGCCGGAGCGCTCGTCGTACCAGATCACCCGATGGAACGACGTGGAGAGCGTGCTGCGCGACGGGCACACGTTCTCGTCGTCGATCAACGCGGAGCACATCGGCCAGTTCATGGGTGAGCTGATCCTGGCGATGGACGGCAAGGAGCACCGCGCGTACCGGAACCTCGCCGCCCACGCGTTTCGTGCCTCTCAGCTCGAGCGGTGGGGTGCGACTGCGATCGAGCCGGCGATCAGCGAGTTCCTCGAAGAGATCGCGCCGCTCGGCCGGGCCGATCTCGTGCGCGACATCACGAGCCGCTATCCCGTTCGAGTCATCTGCGCGATCGTCGGGGTTCCGGTCTCGGACAGCCAGCAGTTCCACCAGTGGTCGGAGCAGATCAACACGGGTCCGCTGCACCCCGAAGTGGGAATGGCAGCGTCACGCGCGATGCGCGAGTACCTCGAGCCGCTGGTCGCCGCTCGACGCGAGCGCCCGCAGAACGACCTCCTCAGCGATCTCGTGCACGCCGAGATCGACGGCGAACGCCTGACCGACGAGAAGATCTACGGGTTCCTGCGGCTCCTCTTGCCAGCAGGCGCGGAAACGACCTTCCGTGTGATGGGCAACGCGCTCGCGGCACTGCTCGCGCAGCCCGGCGTGATGCAGCGTGTGGTCGCCGATCGCGAGCTGATTCCTGCCCTCATCGAGGAGACGCTGCGCTGGGAGTCCTCGGTGACGCAGGTGAGTCGGGTCGCGACGACCGACACGGAGGTGGCCGGGTGCCCGATCTCGGCCGGCTCACCGGTCGCGGTCATCACGGCGTCGGCGAACCATGACGAGACGCGCTACGAGCGGGCCGAGGAGTTCGACCTCGACCGACCCGCGCAGAATCACATGGCCTTCGGCACCGGCCAGCACCAGTGTCTCGGGATGCACCTCGCGCGTCTCGAGCTCCGTGTCGGGCTGAACGCGATCCTCGATCGTCTCCCGAACCTGCGCCTCGACCCCGAAGCCGAAGGCGTGGTGATCGAGGGACTCGCGTTCCGAGGCCCGGTCCAGCTCCCGGTGGTGTTCGACCCGGCCTGACGAGACGGCCTGATCGATCCGGCTCAGGTCAGCAGCTTCGTCCCGGTCTCGAGCACGAGTGGTGCGCCGACGTCGGAGTCGATCCGATCAGGGGCGAGGCGCAGTCGGGTGGCGGTCAGCTTCCGACCCCCCTTCAATCGGCACCCATCAGCATGCGCCACTGCTCGAGACCAGGAACGCGGAACACGTAGTTGTGTCGGCGCGTCTCGCCCATGCTCGCGGAGGGCTCCGGTGAGTACATGTGCCCGGGATAGAGAACGGTGTCGTCGGGCACCATCGCGAGGCGCTGCGTGAGGCTCTCGTACATCTGGTCGGGATCCGCTCCGGGGAGGTCGGTGCGTCCGCATCCCTCGAGGAACAGGGTGTCGCCCGCCACCAGCCTCCCGTCGACGAGGAAGCATTGGCTTCCCGGGGTGTGGCCGGGCGTGTGCATCAGCCTGATCGGGATGTCCCCGACCATGACAGTGTCGCCGCTGTCGTGGACGGTCAGGTCGGAGTCCGACACGCCGGTCGAGCGCTTGACCCACTCGGCTTCGTCGCGGTGCACGTGCACCATGGCGCCGACGTCGGCCATGCCCGCGAGCTCGCGGATGCCCTCGATGCCGTACCCCATCAGATCGCCACCGACATGATCGGGATGCCAGTGCGTCGCGAGCACGCCCGTCAGCGTGAGGCCCTCGATTCCGACGAGCTCGACGAGCTCCCGGATCCCGTAGGCCGGGTCGACGACCACGGCCTCGCCCGTCTCGCGGTCTCCGATGAGGTACACGAAGTTCACCATCTGGCGCGCAATGGGATCGTCGACCGCGAAGTCGCGTCCGGCGAGGAGCTGACGGAAGTACAGGCGGTCGGTCATGTGTCCTTCTACGTCGTGGCGGCACACCATACGCGGCCCGGGAACGCAAGGCGTAGCCTGCTCGCATGCCGACCCGGGTCGAGTACCGGACGTGTCCGTTCTGTGAAGCGACGTGTGGCCTCGAGCTGCACCTCGACGGGCGTGAGATCACGCTGGTGCGGGGTGACCGCGACGACGTGTTCAGCCACGGCTACATCTGTCCCAAGGGCACGGCGATCCGGGCGCTGGAAGCCGATCCCGACCGTCTGCGGGCGCCGCTGGTGCGTCGTCGGGGCGTCGACGGCGAGGACCGATGGGACGAGGTCGGGTGGGACGAGGCGTTCCGCGTGATCGAGGCGGGGATCACACCGATCATCGAGCGGTACGGGCGCGACGCCGTCGCCGTGTACGCCGGCAATCCCAGCGTCCACAGTCTCGCCGGACTCATCTACAACCGCGTGCTGATGCAGGCGCTCGGGAGCACAAATCTCTTCTCCGCGAGCACCGTCGACCAGATTCCCAAGCAGGTGTCAGCCGGGCTGATGTTCGGCACGTCGCTGTCGATCCCGCTGGCCGACGTGGATCGCACGGACTACCTCCTCATGCTCGGAGCGAACCCATTTGCCTCGAACGGCAGCCTCTGGACTGCTCCGGACCTCCCGGGCCGACTCCGGGCGCTGCGGGCGCGTGGCGGGAAGCTCGTCGTGGTCGATCCGCGCCGCACCAAGACGGCCGAGGAAGCCGACGAGCACTTGTTCATCCGCCCTGCGACGGACGCACACTTCCTCTTTGCGCTGCTTCACGTCATCGTCAGCGAGCAACTCGTCACGCTCGGTGACGTGGGTGAGCACGTGGTGGGCGTCGACGAGGTGGTGGCGCTCGCACGCGACTTCACTCCCGAGATCGTCGCTCCGATCTGTGGGATCGACGCCGACACCATTCGCCGGACGGCGCGTGAGCTCGCGGCCGCTCCGCACGCTGGGGTCTACGGGCGGATCGGGACGTGCACGCAGGAGTTCGGCACGCTGGCGTCGTGGCTCGTCGACGTGCTCAACGTGCTCACCGGGAACCTCGATCGCGAGGGCGGCGCGATGTTCGCGAACCCGGCCGCCGGGAGCTCGAACACCGGTCCCGGCAAAGCTGTTGCGGGCAAGGCCGTTGGAGGTGAGGCGGGTGCAGGCAAGGGGGGTGGTGGTGGGCGTGGCGTCCGCTTCGGGCGCCGGCACAGCCGGGTGCGCGGTCTCCCCGAGACCTACGGCGAGTACCCGGTCGCGTGCCTGGCCGAGGAGATCGAGACACCGGGTGAGGGGCAGGTGCGGGCGCTGGTGACGATCGCGGGAAACCCGGCTGTGTCAACCCCCGACAGCGCGCGACTCGCGCGGGCGCTGGAATCCCTCGATTTCATGGTGAGCGTCGACATTTACCGGAACGAGACGACGCGGTCTGCCGATGTGATCCTTCCGGCGCCGTCGCTCCTCGCCCGCGGGCACTACGACCTCGGGTTCTACCAGCTCTCGGTCCGCAACATCGCGAACTACTCCCCACCACTCGTCGAGCTCGAGCCGGGGGAGATGCATGAGTGGGAGATCATGTTGCGCCTCGCGAACATCTTCGCGGGCCAGGGCGCCGCCGCTGATCCCCA
>JALHSW010000637.1 GCA_022865365.1 Acidimicrobiia bacterium
CCCGAATCGAGCATCTTCCGGATCGATCACTACCTGGGCAAGGAGGCGGTGCAGAACATCCTGTACTTCCGCTTCGCCAACTCGTTCCTCGAGCCGATCTGGAACCGCAACTACGTACGCCAGGTGCAGATCACGATGGCCGAGGACTTCGGAGTCGAGGGTCGCGGTGCCTTCTACGAGGAAGTCGGTGCGCTGCGTGACGTCGTGCAGAACCATCTCATGCAGACCGTTGCCCTCCTTGCGATGGAGCCGCCGACCGGCTCGAACGTCGAGGAGCTGCGCGGAGCGAAGGAGAAGGTCTTCAGCGCGATGAACACCCTCACCGCGGACGATCTGGTCCGCGGACAGTTCGAGGGATACCGCGACGAGGACGGTGTCGCGGCGGACTCCGACGTCGAGACGCTCGCGGCCGTCCGCTTGCACATCGACTCGTGGCGATGGGCCGGGGTCCCGTTCTACGTCCGCGCGGGGAAGAACCTTCCCGTGTCGTGCACCGAGGTTCGCGTCGAGCTCCACCGCCCACCGCAGCGCGTCTTCGCCGAGTACGAGGACATGCCTCATGACACGAACTACCTCCGGTTCCGCATGAACCCGCAGGTCCAGATCGCGATCGGGGCCCGCGCCAAGTCCCCGGGGGAGGGGTTCACGGGTGAGACCTCCGAGTTGCTCTTGACCGAGGACACTGCCGACGACATGACCCCGTACGAGCGTCTGCTCGGCGACGCCATGGACGGGGAGAACCTGCTGTTCGCTCGCGAGGACGGGGTCGAGGCCGCATGGCGCGTCGTGAACGACGTACTCACGAAGCACCACAAGGCGTACCCGTACAAGGCCCACACGTGGGGCCCGAAGCAGGCCGAGGATCTGATCACGGATCCGGATCACTGGCACAACCCGGTGCTGACGTGAGCATCGAGCCGATCGCCACGCCGAGTCAGCCGTGGGCCGCGGGGCCGTACTCACCTGCCGTCCGCGCCGGTGACTGGATCATCTGCTCGGGTCAGGTGGGAATCGACCCCGCGAGCGGCAACATCGTCATGGGTGGCATCGAACCACAGGCGCGCCAGGCCCTCGCCAACATGACCGCGGTCCTGGCGGACGCCGGCGCGACCTGGGCCGACGTGGCAAAGGTCACCCTGTTCGTCGGCACCGGGAGCCCGCAGTACATGGAGGAGGTCAACGCCGTATACACCGAGGTGGTCGGAGATCACCACCCGGCACGCAGCACGATCGGTGTCGCGTGGCTGCCCCTCGGCGCCGTGTTCGAGGTCGAGGTCTGGGCCTACCGTCCCGCATGAGGGGCTGATCGGGCAACCCAACGAAGGGAGTGGCCGGTGTCGAAGAAGACCCGAGGCCAGGTCGAGAAGCGCGAGATCGAGAAGCCCGATGACGCGTGGAGCACCGAGCTGACGCCGGAGCAGTACCAGGTGCTCCGCAAGGCCGGCACGGAGCCTGCGTTCAGCGGCCGGTACTGGGACTGCCACGACGACGGCATGTACCGGTGCGCGGGATGCGGTGCCGAGCTGTTCGACGCGTCGACCAAGTTCGAGTCGGGCACCGGCTGGCCGAGCTTCAGCGAGCCGGTCGTCGCAGAAGCCGTCGAGGTGCATCGCGACCTGTCGCACGGGATGCTGCGCACCGAGGTCGTGTGCCGTCGGTGCGGCGGCCACCTCGGGCACGTCTTCGACGACGGACCCGGCCCTGGTGGGCAGCGGTTCTGCATCAACTCACTGTCGCTGGACCTGGCGGAGCGCCCTGCGGAGTAGCCAAGCGGTCGGGACCTTTGGCCCTACTCGCCATCGCTCCTTCGTTCGTACACTTGGGGCAGGAGAAGCGAGGTGTGCGATGCGCGATGACAGGCGAGGGCTCACCCCCCTGGAGCGTGCGTTCGGGTTCGTCCCGTGCGACGGATGCGACTGGGACTTCGAGACCGGCGAGGGTCTGACTCCGTGCGGGCGTTACTTCTGCCCGGAACTGCCCGACGTCCTCGATGTCCGGTGCCCGACGTGTCTGTTCAACTTCGCCACCGGCGCCAGCAACTCCCAGTGTGGTGAGGTGCACACCTGCAGGTTCTCGCACGAGCAGGCCCCGGCACGGGTCGAGTTGTTCCAGCGCTGGTTGGCGTCAGGTCGCCGGCGAACACCAGTGCTGACGGGGTAACGGCACCGGCCGCGCTCGCGGCCCTCGAGACGAGCAGGCGCGCGAACTGCGTGTGGGTGATTGCGGGTGTGGGCGAGGCGGGTGTGTGGGCGAGGGGGGACTTGAACCCCCACATCCTTTCGGACACAGGCACCTGAAGCCTGCGCGTCTGCCAATTCCGCCACTCGCCCGAGTAGAAGGTCAATCCTACCAAGCATCATTCCCCGCATCGCCGAGCGCCGGTCGCCGCCGTAGAATCTGAGAAATGGGCATGCAGGGTTTCGAGCGAAGGTTGGAGCGGCTGGTGGAAGGCTCGTTCAGCAAGGCGTTCCGCAGCGGGCTCGAGCCGGTCGAGGTCGGACGACGCCTGACCCGCGTCCTTGACGCCGAGCGAACCATGGGCGTCGACGGTGTGCCGGTGGCCCCGAACAACATCGGCGTCTATCTCTCCCCCGACGACTTCGATCGCTTCGAGTCCTTCGCCGACGCCCTCGCACGCGAGCTCGCCGAGACCGCCCGTGAGCACGCCAAGGCCGAGGGGTACCACTTCGTCGGTCCGGTCACCGTCACCCTCGTCGCCGACGACGAGCTGCGCGCCGGGGAGTGCGACATCGCGGCGGAGATCCACGAGGGCCTGCGCGTCGGGTCGTTGGTACTCCCCGACGGTCGTCGGGTCGCGCTCGGTGAGCAGCCACTCGTGATCGGGCGCAACGCCGACTGCGGCGTCGTGGTCGCCGATGCCCGCGCGTCGCGCCAGCACGCGGAGATCCGGGCCCAGGGCAACGGCTTCGTCGTCCACGACCTCGATTCGATGAACGGCACGCTGGTGAACGGCACCGCGATTCGTGAGCACCCCTTGGCCGACGGCGACGAAGTTCGGCTCGGCAACACCGTGTTGCGGTTCGAGGCGTCGTAAGGACACGGCGTGGTGCTGCCCGCCCTCGTCACGCCGCTGGCGGACGCCGTCCCCGAGGCGGCGCTCACCGTCTTGAAGTTCGGATTCCTCGCGCTCGTCTACCTGTTCCTGTGGCGCGTCGTGCGCGTCGTCGTACAAGAGCTGCGCGCTCCGGCCCTCGTCGGAGCAACCGCGAGTGGAGGTGGCGCGCCCGAGAAGCGCCCTGCCCGAGCCGACAAACGCGGTGCCCGTCTCCGGATCCTCGAACCCGCGTCTCACCAGGGTGAGACGTATCCCCTCGGTGACGAGATCACCGTCGGACGGGGCGGCGGCTGCGGCATCGTGCTCCCGGACGACGGCTTCGTGTCGACCGTGCACGCTCGGGTGTTCCGGCGCGGCGACGAGGTGTTCGTGGAAGACCTCGGGTCGCGCAACGGCACCTTCCTGAACGGTGACCGTATCGCGACCTCGACACGGCTCCGGCGGGGCGACCGGGTGCAGTTCGGCCAAACGGTCGCCGAGGTCGCTCGATGAGCCTGCGCCTGCAGGTCGGCGCCGCCACCGACATCGGTCAGGTGCGCGATCACAACGAGGACGGCTACCTCGTCGATCACGATGTCGGGCTCATCGCCGTCGCCGACGGCATGGGCGGCCACCGCGGCGGCGAGGTCGCGAGTGCGGCCGCGCTGGAAGCGCTTCGCATCGCGTTCGTCGCCGGCGCCTCG
>JALHSW010000638.1 GCA_022865365.1 Acidimicrobiia bacterium
AACACGAGATCGTCGGGGAGCGCATCCGGGTTCCGCCAGACCGCCCACCCGATGCCCGGGTAGACGAGCCCGTACTTGTGCCCGGACGCGTTGATCGACTGCACCCGGGGCAGGCGGAAGTCCCACTCAAGGTCGGGGTCGATGAACGGGGCGACGAACCCGCCCGATGCCCCGTCGACGTGGACCGGCACGTCGAGGCCGGTGTCGGCCTGGACCTTGTCGAGCGCCGCACAGATCTCGGCGATCGGCTCGTAGCTACCGTCGAAGGTCGAGCCGAGCACCGCGATCACCCCGATGGTGTTCTCGTCGGAATACTGCACCGCCTGCTCGGGCGTGAGGTGATAGCTGTCACCCTCCATCGGCGCGAGACGAGCCTCGACATCCCAATACCGGGCGAACTTCTCCCAGCACACCTGGACGTTGGCGCCCATCACCATGTTCGGCTTGTCGGTGGGCTTGCCGGCCGCCTTCTGACGGTCGCGCCAGCGCCACTTCAGCGCCATCCCCGCGAGCATCGCCGCCTCGCTGGAGCCGGTGGTCGACGTGCCCGTCGCCTCGTCGGCGTCGGGTGAGTTCCACAGCCGGCTCAGCATGTTCACGCAGCGCATCTCGAGCTCGGCGGTGCGCGGGTACTCGTCCTTGTCGATCATGTTCTTGTCGAACGTGTCGGCCATGAGCTGGTTGGCCTGGGGCTCCATCCACGTCGTCACGAACGTCGCCAGGTTCAGCCGCGAGTTCCCGTCGAGCATCAGCTCGTCGTGAATGAACTGGTACGCCGTATCGGGCCACATCTCCCCCTCGGGCAACGTGTGGCGCGGTGCGCGAAGCTCCTCCCCCGGACGCGCGTACATCGGACTGAGGAGAACCGGCTTCAGATCCTCGATCAACTTCTTGTGCAACGCCATCAGGGCCTCCTCGTCGCGAACGCTGGCTTCTGAGCGCGTGCCGTGCGCGCGATCTTGCGGGGAGGTTCAGAGCGCCTGCCCGGCGGGTTGCAGGTGCTTGCGGTACCAGAGGACGTCCGTTCCTGCGGGGAAGCCCTCGACTCGACCCACCAGTTCGTAGCCGTTCCGCTCATAGAGAGCTCGAGCCTGAAAGTCGTAGGTGAAGTGGACCGGCTGTGAACAGCCTCGGGCCGCCGCCTCGGCTTCGGCGGCGGCGATGAGCCGAGTCGCGAGGCCGCGACCCCGGAGACGTGGCTCCACCCAGAGGTTCTGCAGCTCGCAGCCGTCACCCCAGGTCCATCCGCTGATACCGGCTAGGACCGTGCCAGCGTCGCGCACGAAGATCGCCAGGTCGACCTCGTCACCGAGCCCCATGGCGCCAGACGCCTCGAGACGGATCTGCGCTTCAAGGACTTCGATGTCGAGCGGATCAGGATGGTCTTCGACGCGGAAGTCGCCAGCGAGCGACTCGTCAAACGTCAACGATCTGCTCGATCAGCGAGATGTCGTCGAAGTACGTCCGGAATGACCGGATCTTCCCGTCGCGGAAGTCGGCGACGGTGACGCCCGCCAACTGGACATGGCGCCCCGTTGCTTCGACCACCGCATCCTCGCCGAGGACGAACGGCCCCGTGTGATCGGCTTCGATGAGCCACTCGGCGAACGCCTTGTTACCCACCTCGTCGAGTCCCCGGAACGCGACGGCGACGTTGGAGAACGCCACTTCACGGAGGGCGGAGAGCTCTGCGAGTGCTGTCAGTCCAGAGATCGTCGCGTACGGCGACCAACCGACGACATCGTCGGTGAACAGGGTTCCCAGATCAACCGATGCGCCACCGACCTCGGCCTCAAGCGCCTTCAACAGCACGTCCTTACGCGATTCGCTCATTTGCAGCCCCTGTTGTCGTTGTCGTCGATCTGTTCAACGTCTTCTGCCAGGTCTTCTGGCAATCGGACGCTGCATTCAGGATCCGAGAGCCTGCGCCTTGGCCGCCGCGAACTCCTCGTCTGTCAGCGCGCCCGAGGCATGCAACTGTGCGAGGTGTTCGATCTGGTCTGCCGGGTCCGCTGGAGGCGGCGCAGCCTGCGGCTCGTCCTGATACCCACCCGAAGGCTCCTGGTAACCGCCTTGCTGTGACTCAGCAGCCACCCGGTCCTCGTGGTGAGCGATCGCAGCTCCGGCAATGATCGCCCGCCGTCTCGTCCGTCGCCTGAACCCCATGGAGAACCCTTCCCGTTCGTTCGGCCTGTTCGTTCGGCCGACCACAGACAACTCGGTCGTAGACCCACCGTGCCAAAAGGTCGTCGGAAGCGTCATCCACCAGAAGGGGGGAAATCGCCTCGCAGACCCGGACCAAGGAAGTACGAAGAGAGTGGGCAGATTACATTCAACGTGTGCGCACGCCGATCAAGCACCCGCCGGACCCGATGTACGCTGAGATCGAGGTACACCGCACGATGATCCGCGACCGCGTTCGCACCGAGGCGTTCCTGGGTGCGATCGAGTCGGTGGTACGCCCCGGCGATGTCGTACTCGACGTCGGGGCTGGTAGCGGCATCCTGAGCGTCTTCGCGGCGCGGGCGGGAGCGGCGCGCGTCTACGCGGTGGAGGAAACGTCGATCGCCGTCCTGGCACAGGAGCTAGCGGCCGCGAACGGGGTCGAGGAGATCGTCCACGTGATCCACGGCGACGTATTGGACGTCGAGCCGCCGGAACGTGTCGACGTGATCGTCTCGGAGTGGCTCGGCGGATTCGGGATCGACGAAGGGATGCTTGTTCCGGTCATCGCCGCCCGTGACCGCTGGCTCAAGCCGGGCGGAGTCATGATCCCGCACTCGGTCACGGCCTGGGCCGCGCTGGTGCACGACCGCTATCTCGGGGACATGGTGGATTTCCTGCGGGACAACCCCTACGGCCTCAGGCTCGATGACCTGGTCGACAAGACCGTCAACGAGATCCTCTATTCCGGTACCTTTCGTCACCTCGCGGCGGGTGACCTTCGCTCCGAGCCGGGTCAGTTGTGGAGGACGGAAGCGGATCTGATCCCGCTCGAGCTGGCGCGAGCGCCTCACCGAGCCGAGACCCTGCTACGCGTCCGCGACCACGGAACGGCCAACGCGCTCGCACTTTGGTTCAGCGCCGTGCTCGCGCCTGGCGTCTCGCTCTCCGTGGGACCCGGCGAACCAGCGACACACTGGGGGATGACGACCGCCCCGCTGAACTCACCCGTGGGGCTCACGCCCGGCATGTCCGTCCGTGCGAGAGTCAGAACCGCACGGGCTCGGCCGGTCGGGACATGGACAAGGTGGGCCATCGCGCTGCCAGGTGCCGACTGGGAGGAGCACGACGAGCAGGCGGTCTGGGAGGAGATCGACGACTGAGGACCTGCACGCCGTACTCGGCGAACGTCGTCGAAGCACTTCCGCGTGCGTGATGAGCGACAGATGGGCCTTGGCCGACTTCCAGCACCCTGCGCGTTACTGGCGCGCCATCACCGCCCGCATCTCGGCCTCGGGGTCGACGATGAGCTCGCCGCTCACGTCGACGGTCACGGTGTGGATGAGCCCGGTGAACGGGAACGGCGACGAATAGTCCAGCGTGATCGCCGAGCCCGGGTTCGCTCCGCAGGTTAGCGCGCCGGGATTGAGGACCATCGGCACGGTGTACGGCGCGTCGGCATCGCCGACGAGCTTCTTGTCGACGTAGAGCTGTAAGCGACCGGGAGCACCCTTGCCCTCGAGCAGGTTCAACTCGCCGGTCGGTTCGAACTCGAACCGCAACTCGTGCCGGCCCGCGGGCACGACGTCGGTTGACTCGACCTTGAAGTAGTCGCGGCCGACATAGTTGTGCACATAAACGAGCTTCCCGTCCTTCACGAAGAACGAGTAGCCCGCAGCGACCGAACCCTGGCAGAGCAGCACGCCTTCAGCGCCTGAGTCCGGGATCTCGACGTCGGCGGTGATGGCGTGCGGCCGGTTCAGCAACTTGGGTGCTGCAAAGTACGGGACCGACTGTGTGTCCGGGTAGTAGACGTAGCGGTCGCGCGGCTCCGCCAGCAGCGGTCGCTCGACGAGCAGTCGCGTGAGCGCGCTCCCGTCGACCGGCAGCACGTTGTACCTGCCGGCCTCCGCGTACCACTGGGCGATCATCCCGATGAGCCGTTCGCGGTTGTCGGCCGCGACGTTCTTGGTCTCGGCCACGTCCTCCTCGACGTGATAAAGCTCCCAGCCGGTGGCGTCGAGTTGGCTCAGCATGTCGCTGCTGATGTCCGTGCCGAACGGCACGCTCGCCTCCGCGAACGAGGGACCCGGCCATGGGCACACGGCGCGCCACCCGTCGTGGTACAGGGAGCGGTGTCCGATCATCTCGAAGTACTGGGTGTGGTGGTTGCTCTTCGCTGATCCGTCGTCGAACGTGTGGGCGAAGCTCACGCCGTGGATCGGCGCCTGCGGGACACCCTTGATCATCGTGGGCGGTTCGACCTTGAGCACGTCGAGCACGGTCGGGACCATGTCGACGATGTGCGCGTACTGGGATCGCACTTCGCCCTTGGCCTTGATCCGCCCGGGCCACTGCACGATGAACGGGTCGCTCGAGCCGCCCCGGTACGTCTCGCGCTTCCACCGACGGAATGGCGTGTTCCCTGCGAAGGTCCATCCCCACGGGTAGTGGTTGAAGTGCTTGGGGCCACCGATCTCGTCGATGACCTTGACGTCGTCCTCAACCGGCGCTGGGCAGTTGTTGAAGAACTGTGCCTCGTTCGTTGTACCCGTGACACCTCCCTCGGCGCTCGCCCCGTTGTCGGAGATCACCATGATCAAAGTGTTGTCGAGCTGACCGATGCTCTGGAGGAAGTCGAGCAGGCGCCCGATGTGGTGATCGGTGTGGGTGAGGAATCCGGCGAACACCTCCATCTCGCGTGTGTACAGCCGCCGCTGGTCGTCCGTGAGCGAATCCCACTCGGGGACATCCGGGTCGTGGCGCGAGAGCTCACAGTCCGCAGGGACGATACCGAACTCCTTCTGCCGAGCGAAGGTGCCCTCGCGGTACGCATCCCATCCGTCGTCGAACTTCCCTGCGTACTTGTCGGCCCACTCCTTCGGCACGTGGTGCGGCGCGTGCGTGGCACCGGGGCAGAGGTGAAGGTAGAAGGGCTTGTTCGGGTCGACTTGCTTCGCGTCGGCGATGAACTTGATCGACTTGTCGACGAGGTCCGGGGTGAGGTGGTATCCCTCCTCCGGGGTGGCGGGCGGGTCGACCTGGTGGTTGTCGTAGACGAGATCAGGGTTCCACTGGCTCGTGTCGCCGCCGAGGAAACCGTAGAAGCGCTCGAACCCGCGCCCGAGCGGCCAACGATCGTACGGGCCCGCCGCGGACTCCTGGCTGGCCGGGATCAGGTGCCACTTGCCGACCATGTACGTGTTGAAGCCCTGCTCGAGCAGGATCTCGGAGAGGAAGCCGTTCTCGAACGGGATGTTGCCGTCGTAGCCGGGGTAGCCGGTAGCGAACTCGGTGACACACGCCATCGCGTTGGAGTGGTGGTTGCGACCGGTGATGATGCACGAACGACTCGGCGAGCACAGCGCGGTGGTGTGCATGTTGTTGTACCGAAGACCATTCGCTGCCAGACGGTCGAAATTCGGTGTCTCGATCGGGCTTCCGAAGCAACCGAGTTGGCCGAAACCCGTGTCGTCGAGGACGATGAACAGCACGTTGGGCGTGCCCTTCGGTGCGCGCTTGGGGAGCGGCCACGCCGGACTGGACTCGTCAGCGGTGCGCCCGATGACACCTGGGAAGTTCGCGTCCGGCTGATACTCGACAATCGGCATTCTTCATCACCTCGACATCGGGAAGACCAGAAGTCTCCGAACCAGTTCCCGGCGGCGGTCGCGCCGGGTGTTCAACTACCGGCGGCCGTCGCGTCGGTCTTCGCGGCGGTCCTGGCGGCGGTCGACGCCGTGGGCCACCACGGCGGCGGTGCCGACCACGGCCGCGGTGCGGACCACCGGTCGACCGATGACACCAGGTCGTGCAGCGCGTGCAGGTCGCAAAGGCATCTCAGGCTCCTTCGTTCGCTTCATCCGCCTCGAGTGAGGCAGCAATTGCTTGGATGGGGATTCGACCGGTGGCCACGAGCTGGCCACCGGATCGGCGAGCCGCGGACGCAAATGGCGCAGCCCAGGCGTTCTCCCACACCAGCACGCCGGCAACCGTGCCCGGCTCCATCGCCGCTGCGAGATGTTCGACATCGTCGGCGGCGAGGATCTCCGCGATCTGGGTCTCGGCCACGCGCAGTTCATCCATCTGGTCGAGGTCGTCGATCTCCATGGCCTCGATCGTCCCGTCCTCGGCCTTGGCCATGATCATGAGGTCGAGCACCCGGATGGTGCCCGCCTCGACCAAGGTGGCGAGCTCCGAGGCCATCTCGCCCGTGAAGTTGCTGGCGCCGGCCGGGAATTCGATGACCAGGTAGTCGACTGGTCCGAACTCGTCAATTGCCTTGGGGGTCATGAGCGATTCCTTTCGCGGCAGTGAACCCGTGGCGGTCGCGCCCCGGCGCGTCGTCAGCATGGCATCGAACTTCCCCGACCGCATCAACCCATCGGTATGAACGATGAACGCGTGTGGAGCTCGCAGGTGGCGCGGTGGCCAACGACCGTCCACGCGAACGACCCGGTGGCGCGTCGGAGACGCCTGGGAGGCACATCGGGCCCGACCCCGACTTCCGACCGAAGGGGGCGCCGGTCGAGTGTTCGTCATGAAGAATCCTCCCGATTGGGGGACGCCAAGGCCCGGTGTTCAGAGAATGCTTCGACGATCAGAAGTTCGCAACCGAGGGGGTAGAAGTGAGCAACGGGAAGGAAGGGAAAGGCTGGATCGTCTTCGCGGGGATCATGTTGATCTTGGGCGGCATCGCCATGCTCGTCATGGGATTGGCTGTGCTCAACGCCGGGGATCAGGTCAAGGCTGCGTTCCAGGGAACTCTGATTGCCAGTGAGGGGAACCTCGATGTCTGGGGCTGGATCTACGTGATCACGGGCTCGATCGTTGCGATCGCGGGCATCGCGGTCTTCAGTCGTGCGCAGTGGGCCGTATGGACCGGGATCTTCGCCGCCGGCGTCCAATTCGTCGCGGCACTGTTCTTCTCGTTCAACCCCAACTTCTGGGGTCCGTCGCTGGGGATCCTCATCATCGACGCCTTGATCATCCACGGGCTGTGCCGGTACGGCCTCACTGACAGCGAGTACGACTCCGCCGTCGTCTGACCGCAGCCGAAGAACGTCACTCCTCGGAGGGGGGTGGGGGTCGTTGCTCCCATCCCCCTTCGTCGTTTCGGCGCTCCGCCGCGGTGAATGCCAGCACCGCTGCGTCGACGGTCGGGTACATGCGTTGCAGCGCTCACGGGCCGGAAGTCGAATGGCCCCGGCGCTCCCGGATGCGAGCGACGATCGGAGCTGCTTCGTGCCGGTTTCGTGCCCTCAGGAGAGCGTGCTGCGTCCCCTTGGCGAGGGTCTTGGCCTGTTCGCGGGGAGTTGCACGGCCCCAGCTCCATCGGACACGCGGCTGTTCGTGCACACGTAGGCAACATCCGCGATTATGAACGGTCAAGATTCATACGTGGATGGTCCTCGACCTCGGGAACCATCACACGCCCTCGAGCGCTTCGAGTCGACCGGATCGGATCGCATCGGTGAACGTCTCGTAGTCCCGCTCGTTCTGGTCTGCGTATCGGATGGAGAAGTCGACGATCGCCCGATCGAACTTGTCGCTCTTGCCGAGGTAGGCAGCCAACGCGACCGGGTCGCCGGATCGGGCGTGTGCTCGCGCGAGTGTCCGGCCGCAGACCTGTCCGTAGAACGCGAGAGCAGATGGGATCATGGACTCGATCAGGGCCGAGCCCTTCATGTCGCGCAGCTGCCGCCAGTAGAGATGACGGCCGGCCTCCACGCCTCTCGTCCAGCCCAGGAAAATGTCGCTGGCAGCCTGCATCATCCTCTGCCCCTGCACCACTCGCTCTCCGGCCTCGGGATAGTGGCTTTTCGGTAGGTGATCCTCGAGGACCGACTTGGTCGCTTCCTTGACCTGGAGGAACAAGGGATCGTGCTCGTCGCGGCCGCGGAGCAAGACGATGAACGCGCGTGTCCCGACGCTGCCGACGCCGACCACCTTGCGAGCCATGTCGATGATCTCGAAGCGCTCCAACAGCCGTCGCCGGTCGTCCGGCAACGTAGCCCGGTAGGCACGGAACTGCTCATGGACCGCTTGCTCCATTTCGTCGACCGAGAGTCCGCGGCTCGGCGCGAGCTCGCGTAGCGGGACGACGATTGGTGGCTGACTGACGATCCGCTGCCGTCCGTCGACCACCTCCGCGAGCTTCGACAAGGCCTGCAAGCTGTCCCGCGTGTGCGCCTTGCGTGCGGTCTTCTCCGCCATCTTCCTGGCAGATTTCGCGCCCTTCGTGTGCTGGCGTTCGAGGTCTCGAGTCTTCACTTCGATCGCGTGCATGAGCTCGTTCTCCGAGAGGCGCGCGTACCAGATGTCCAACGTGTTCATCCGGGCGAACTCGGAGATTCCATCGCGGTAGGCCTGCACCGAGGCATGGGTAGCGTCCCTCGCGTCGGACTTGCTAAAGCCGTTGTTGCGGCCGGCGATCATGCAGCTCGCGGCCATGCGCTTCACGTCGTACTCGAAGGGTCCGGGTAGCGTCTCGTCGAAGTCGTTGAGATCGAACACCAGCGTTCGCTCCGGCGACGCGTACGCACCGAAGTTCGACAGATGTGCATCGCCACAGAGCTGGACTTCCAGGCCGGCCACCGGCATGCCACTCAGATCGGCGCCCATGATCTTCGCGGCGCCCCGGTAGAACGTGAACGGGGACACCATCATCCGCCCGTGGCGGACCGCGAGCAGGTCGACCTCACGGTTCGTGTTCTGCTCCTCCAGAAGCGCGACCGGATCCGGACGGTTGGCCGTCGGAACCCATTTGCTGTGCTCCGTCAGCGCCGTGCGGGCGCGCGCTGCCTTGCCGCGTGCCGCACGTTCATCGAGGTTTGGATGCGGGGCCGTGGTCATGGTGTGCTCTCGTCGGTCCCATGGTCGGTGGCAAACGCCTCGACCGCGTCGGAAGTTTCATCGAAATAGGCGGCAGGGCCGACGAGTTCGGTGATTCCGTATCGATCGAGCTGGGCGCGGACGTCGCCGAGGACCTCCACCAGCTTGAGTTGGACGCCGCGGCCGGCGAGCTCGGCGTGAAGGTCGCGTATCGTCCGCTCTCCGCTGTAGTCGACATCAGCGATAGCGGTGCAGTCGATGCAAAGCCAACGGGCCTTGGGCGATGCCGAATCAACCAGCTCGAGAATCTCCTCGTGGAACCGCGTCGCGTTCGCGTAGTAGAGGCTCGCCGTGAACCGATACACGACCAGGCCGGGCACAGTCGCTACGCCAGGCGCGACGTCGACGGCCTTGAAGCCGCCCGAGCTGCGCCGCACCAGGACCGCGTCATGGGGGTGATACCCGCGGCGGAGGTGGTCGATCACCGACACGACGACCGCCACGACGATGCCCTGCTCCACGCCGACACAAATGACGATGAGCGCGGTCCCACAGGCGATCGCGAACTCGTCGAGGCGCACACGCAGGATTCCCCGCATGCCCGCGACATCGACCAGCTCGATGCCGATGAGGAACACGACCGACGCCAGGACGGCATTGGGCATGTACTGGAGCGGCTTCGTGAGAAAGAGCAAGACGACGACGACGATGACCGCGGTCGTCATGGACGCGAGCTGACTCTTGCCGCCGGCTCCGTCGACCATCTGGGTCTTCGTCGGGCTGCCGTTCACGACGAACGTACCTGACAAGCCGGCCGCGAGGTTGGCCGCGCTCAAGCCGTCGAGGTCGATGTTCTCGTCGAAGCTCTCGCCGTACTTCGCCGCGTAGGCGCGTGACGTCGCCGCGCTCTGCGCGAGGATGACGAGGAAGATCGCTCCCGCAGTGGCGAGCAACGCCTCGAACTCCGTCCAGGTGACGCTGGGAACACCCAGGCTCGGCAGGCCGCTCGGGACCTTGCCGAGGGTCGACACGCCGTCTGCGGCCAGGTCCCAGTTCCAGCTCACGAAGATCGCGCCGACCACGGCGATGAGCGCACCGGGGATGCGCCGGTTGATCTTCCGACATCCCAGAATCACCGCCAGGACGCTCAGCGACACCAGCAGGGTTGTCGTGTTCGTGTCGGGGATCTCGCCCAGGGTGTCGACGAACTTCCGGATCGTGCTGCCGCTCGGCTCCGGGACTCCCAACATGCCGGCGAGCTGACCCATCGCCACCTGGATTCCGACGCCGGTGAGGAAACCGATGAGTACGCTGCGCGACAAGAAGTCCGCCAGGAAGCCGAGGCGGACGATCCGAGCGAGGATCAGGATCACGCCGGTGATGATGGCCAGCATGCCTGCGAGCTCGACATACTGCGGCGACGCCACCGGCGCCATGCCGGCCAGGCCTGCTGCCATGATCGCCGCCGTCGCCGAGTCGGCACCCACCACGAGGTGACGAGAGGAGCCGAGCAACGCGAACACCGCGATTGGCAACACGATCGTGTAGAGGCCGGTGATCACCGGCATCCCGGCGATGTTCGCGTAGCCCATCACCTCCGGGATCCCGAGCGCCGCGAGCGTGACCCCCGCCGCGATGTCCGCCGGCACCCGGGCCCGCTCGACCGGCAGAATGCCTTGCAGCATCGGAAAGCGCCTCCGCCGCCCCGGCGTGGCTGATCGCTGCGCCATTGGCCGAATCGTTGCACGCGCCCACGGCGTCCGCCTCCCCCCATGAGGATGATGTCGTCGATTCATCCACAAGGGATGGCGACACGGGCCCACCGGTGCGCTTGGCTCGCATCGTGACCGAGTCGGCGCCCTGGACCGTCGTCGCGCGCGCCCACGAGGTGGGTCGGCTAGTGGCTTGGTTGCCGGACGAGCTCGCCCGTCCGCCAGAACTCGCAGGGAGCCCGTCGAGGCTTCGCTGATGTCGTACCGCGGGCGAACGGGAATCTCCTGGTCAGGTCGATGGTCTGACAGCGATGACGGCTTCGTCGACGCTCGTCCACACGGCGCCATCGCCGAGCTTCGCGAGGGAACCGTCCCGCTGCATGTATTCGATTACCGCGACGTGCGCACGAGCGATGACGACCCGAACGTCGCGGCGTTGGAGTTGTTCGCTGAGGTGCACCAACGTGTCCGCACCCTGCGTGTCCACTTCGTACACCGCTTCGAGGTCAAGCACGACCGCGCGGATCGGTGTGACTGCCTGGTCGATCCGCGCGACGACATCCTCGGCCACAACATCAGCGTTGGCGAAGATGAGCGGCGCGTCGAGTCGATAGACCAGTATCCCGGGATCGGGCGATGCGTCGGGGTGCTCCGCGACGTCCTCGAATCGCTTGCCGTCCTCGCTCGTGCCGAGGATCGCGACGTGAGGGTGGTCCAGGCGGTGGATGAGGAGTACGAGGCTGAGCACGACGCCGACGACGATCCCGGCCAGGATCCCGATCAGGATCACGCCGAGCAGGGCGCCGAGCGCGAGCCAGAAGTCCGCGACGTGGGCCCGCCAGAGCCGGGTGAGCTTGCGGAAGTCGATCATGCCCGAGACGGCGTGGATCACGATTGCGCCGAGCACTGCTTCGGGGAGGTCCTCGAACACACCGGCAAGGAAGAAGATAGTGAGCACGACGAAAGCCGCCGTCACCAGGAACGCCACGGGCGTCTTCGCGCCCGCTTCTTCGGCTGCGGCCGACTTCGAGAGACTGCCCGTCGGGGTGTAGCCCTGCAGGACGCCGGACCCGATGCTCGCGGCGCCGTAGCCGATCATCTCTCCGCTCGGGTCGATCGGTTCGTTGTCTTCGGCGGCGTATGCCTTGGCGATCGCGATCGACTGCGCGAACCCGACCACGATGATCCCGAGCGCGCCGGGGATCATCTCCCAGAGGTCGTCGACGCTGACGCCCGACCACGACACGAAGTGAAACCCGGTCGGGACGGTGCCGACGATCGCGACGCCGTGAGATGCGAGATCGAACGCGGAGGTGGCTGCGATCCCGAGCACGACCACCACGAGCGCGCCTGGGACCTTCGGAGCGTACTTCGAGAGCCCGAACAGGAGTGCGAGGCTCGCCAAGCCGACGATCGTGGTGGTGCTGTTCCATTCATCGATGCTCGTGAGCACGTCCCAGAACTGCTGCACGGTGTTGCCGGAGGGCTTGGGCGCGCCGAAGACCTTGTAGAGCTGGCCGACAGCGATGTAGAGGCCGAGGCCGACGATGAAGCCGTCGAGCACGGGCTTGGCGAAGAAGCGGGCAATGAAGCCCATCCGCAACAGACCGAGGACGATGTAGAGGACCCCGACCAGGATCGCGAGCGCGGCCGTGAGCGCGATGTAGTTCGTCGAACCCGTGGCCGCCAACGGTGCCACCGTCGCCGCCGAGAGCGATGCCACGGTCGAACTCGGTCCGACGAAGAGCCGTCGGGATGTGCCGAACATCGCGTAGCCGAGAATGGCGATCGGCACCGAATAGAGCCCGAACTGCACCGGCACGCCCGCGATCGCCGCGTACGCCATCGATTCGGGGACGATGAGCGCCCACACCACAAGGCCCGCGACGGCATCGGGGACGAACCAACGCCTCCGATACGCCCCGAGCCAACGCGTGCACGGGAAGACCTTCTGCGACCACACCGAACGCGCGTCCCCTGTCACCTGTTGCCCCCCCGGACCGACCCCAAAGGTGTCGTGGACTCGGAACTAACGCTTCGAGACCAGAGCGACGGTACCGCCGTCGCATTCGGCCCCGCTCTCGTGGTCGACGACGATTCCGTGACGGTCAGGCCGGGACGGCCGTCGACAACGATCTCGTAGCGACGCGTCCTCGAGCGTCAACGTGCGCGAACTACTGCGTCCCGGGCTGCTACATGGAAGATCCCGCCGTGCGATCGTCCACGACATAGGCGAGGATGATCGCGAGCGGGAAGAAGAAGAGACTCAGCACGAAGTATCCGAAGAAGCTGTGGCCCTTACGTCCCGCGACACGAGCCGGCCAGAACGCCAGGGCGATCCAGATGATGGCGAAGAGGATGATGCCGATCGTGACGCCAGCTGATGATGCAAGCATGAGAACTTCTCCTCCTAGTTGGCTGCTCCCCAGATCATGATCGCTCTCGGTCCGCCGAGCATCACCCTGATTGGGGGATACCCCGATCAGGGTGGATCCCTACGAACGCCAGGTTCCCCGTCCGGCCGGGACTGACGCCACCGCGCCGCGTTGACGAACGCCGAGGTCACGATCAGGCGCCCACCGAGATACGCCCAGAGCAGGATCGCGAGCGCCGCCCCGATCGCACCGTACGTTGCGGTCTTGCTCGCGATGTAGTTGCTGAAGAAGTAGACGGTGAGAAACTGGAGCACCTCCATCCCGACACCGAAGATCACGGCGCCGGGCATCAGCGCGCGCCACGTCGTCCCGTCGACTCGCGGGAGCAGGCTCGAAGTTCCCACCCACGCGGCGATCACCACGCCGAGGGCGAGGATCCGAGCCACGACTTCCGCCAGCGGGTCGACGAGGTCTGCCAGGCGGCTGAGACCGGCCCCCACGAGGAAGGCCGCGAACATGCACCCGATCGCGAATAGGGTCGGACGCCATGGACGCGTCAGCGGGGGCAGCTTGGGCAAACCCCATGCGAGCCCGTGCACGGCTCGCGTCGCGCGAATCAACGTCCACGTTCCCCACAGCAAGGCATAGGACGCGGCCAGCAGCGTGGCCACACGTTCGGTCGTCGACGAATCGACCGAGGCACTGATCGTCGAAGCGACCAGACCCGTCATCCCGAGGGACTTTGCCAGCGCCTCCGGATCGCTCGCGTCCACGAACTCGCCGAAGTAGCCGAACACGGTGACGAGCACGAATGCGAACGGCACGATCACCACAAAGATGCGGAACGCCATGCCCCCGGAGATCAGGCCCCCGGCAACTCGGCGGTCGGCCTCGATGACCCGGAATGCGACGTCGACGGAGGCCGAGTCTCCACGATGCGTCTCGAGCTCGTCATACTTCGCCTCCAGTCCCAGTTCGGATCGCTTGAACCATTCACGCAGCGTCTCGAAACGAGACCGAGGTCCGACGCCATCGGAGCCTCCCGCTACGTCGGGCCCGTCCGCCGCTTGGCGGTCGTCGGGCTCCGCGGGTTGCTCGTTCATGCGCGGGAGTATCGGCGCGAGGCCGTGATCCCGTGGCGTTGGAACAGGCCGAGACAAGGACCATCGCCCCTGAGCAGGCGATCTCGCGGGCCCATCCGTGTCCCCCTCCACGCCGATTCAAGGCACGTGTCCGCCGACGGTTCTCTACGCGTAGCCCTTGGCTCGCTGCCAGCGCAGCGTGAAGAACCCGAAGATCGGCGGGATCGCGAACGTGATGACGCGGAACACGATCACGGTCGCGAGTGCGGGGTTGGCGGGGATGCCGAACCCGGTGAGTCCGGCGGTGAGCGCGGCCTCCTGCACGCCGATCCCGCCGGGGACCGGGGCGACGCTGCCCATCATTCCGGCCCCGACCTGCACCACGACGAGCTGCGCGTAGCTGAGGTTGTAGTGAAATGCCATGAGGCACAGCCCGAGCAGGAAGGGATAGATCAGGTTGCCCGCGAGATCACCGCCGAAGAGCTGCATCGCCTTCTTCGGGTTGCGCAGCACCGCCCAGATGTCACTGGCTGCCTTCTGCAGCGCGGGCACGACCTTGCCCCGAACTTTCGGAATGAAGAGCACAACGCCGACGAGCGCAGCCACCACCGCGATCGCACCGAGCGTGATGCTCCCGCTGCTGCTGCTGCTCGTGTCGACGGTCGTCGCGGTGAGCGCGGCCGCGATCAGGAACAGGATCATCTGGATCGCACCGCCGACCCCGGTACTGAGCACCATTGCGCTGCCGGCCGAAGCCACCGGGACGTCCTGGTGGTGCAGGTAATCGAGCTGGAGTGCGGTGCCGCCGATCCCGTTCGGCGTGATGAGGTTCAAGAAGCTGCACGAAACCTGGGTGATCACGGTCGGCACGAAGGGGAGATCCTTGTTGACGCAACCCATGAGCGCCGTCCCCCAGGCCATCGGGATGAGCGGCCAGAGGACCCACGCGAGCGCCACCCACCCCCAGTCGGCGTTCTCGAACTGCTGCTGGATGGTGGCCCAATCGACGTCCTCGATGCTGGGGATGGCGATCGCGAGCGCGAGGAGGATCCCGAAGAGCATCCCGATGTTGACAAGGCTGAGGCGGCGGACCTTGAGGGGAGGCACGTCCTCGACACCGGTGGCGGTCGTGAGGGCGGCACGGAGCTCCTTTAGGCTCTTGGACAGGTGCTTCTGGCCATGCGTCACCCCGGCCGGAAGCGCGGCCGGCTGCACGAACGGGATGAGCTCGGCAACCCGGTCGTTGCCGAGCACCGCGGTCGCGGAACGGATGGCACGATCGTTGCCGACGAGGAGAGCCGTGGCGACGAGGAGTCCCGCGCTATCGCGGTTGATCCAGTACGGGTCGGCGTTCGCGTCGGCGGCGCTGAAGTCGACGAAGGAGATCCGACCCTCGTCGACCAACAGGTGGTGTGGGTCCAGGTTGCCGTGGCTGATCCGGGCCGCGTGCAGCCGCTGCACGTTCCGCCAAGCGTCGGCAAGCACGTCGTCGGTGATCGCATCAGTGTCGATCTCGTCGAGCGGCGTCCCGGCGGGTTCCCTCGTGACGAGCATCGCGGCCTCCGGGCCGGCCGCGCCGGTCTCCACGAGCCGAGAGGCGGGCACCTCGGCGCGCTCGGCCAGCACGAGGGCGTACCCGATGTGCTCGGCCTGTTGGAGACGGCTGCCGAACACCGGTACCCCGGGGTCCCGGTACATGATCCAGTGCCACAACTTCGCCGCGACCTGGCCGTCGCGCTGATCGCGCCCGAACGCGTCGACACGCAAGCGCTCACCGGACGCCAGTCGCACATCTACCACCGCCGCTCGTGGCACCTGTTCATCGGCGTGGGCTATTCCGGCCACATCGAACCCGAGCCCCCCGAGGCCGTCGCTGATCTCGTCGAGAGTCGGCCGCCCGCCGGGCGCTCCGAACACGGCGAGCACGAGAGCGCCCGCAGCGAGCCCGAGGAAGAGGCCACCGACGACGTCAGCCGGGAACGCGGTCCCGAGATACATCACCGAGAGGGCGATCAAGAGCACGAGGACCTCGACCACCCGGCGCAGCGGCCGCACGATGTAGGGCGAGAGCACGATGGTCAGCGACATGATGACCGCGACGTTCATCGCAGGGAAGATCGGACCGTCGCCCAGTCGGACCGTGACGCTCACGCCTTGGATCTTCTGGGGTTCGAGGAACTGGTGGAGCAGCTCGGCCACTCCCCACGCCAGCACGCCGGCGAACGCCACGTGCAGTGCGACCCGGTGCTTCTTCAACAGCACGAGCACGAGCACGACGCCGATGACCGCCAAGATCGAACCGAGGGCGTAGAGAAACTGCGCCGCCTCCTCGAGGCTGTTGGGCAGGTCGTTGACGGTCTTGAACAGGTTGGTGTCGAGGCTTGACTCGGCCTGGGCCCACAGGCCTGCGAGCAGGACACCAAAAACCCCGACAGCGACCCTTACCACGTCGGTCGGCCGCCGCTCGGGTGGCTCCTCGGTGCGCCGGATCCATGCCATACGGTTCGCCGCACGCTATTGGGGCCGCCGGCGATTGGCATCACCCCATTCGGACTATTGCCCACGAGCTCGGCCTCTCTGTCGTGACGGCCGCGTGCGCACAGGGCTGATCGAGCTGCAGCGCCGGCCCATTTCGGCCCTACCAAATGGGCCAATCGGCCCTGCCAATCGGTCGCGCCACCCAGTAGCGTCCGCCCTGTGCCGAGGGTCGTAGCGCCGAGCCAGGACGAGGGAGACTCGTTGAGGGCTATGGCCCATCTGTTGGCGTCCCCGGGCGGCTGGGCCGTGCCGCCCCTGCCCGCCGACACCGTGGCCCGCGAAAGGGTGCTCGACCACCTCGCTGCGCATCCAGAGGCTCACTGCGTTCTTGCCGCGGCCCCCGCCGGCTACGGAAAATCTACGACCCTCGCCGGGCTTGCCGCTCGTGACAGCCGCCCGAGCGCGTGGCTTGCCCTCGGCCCGGCCGACCGAGACCCGACGGCCTTGATCGCTCGAATCCTCCTCGCTCTCGACGCGCTCGAACCACTCGATGACCATGCCTTCAAGAGCCTGCTCCTGTCTGCTGCCGACCTCACGACCGTGAGGCTGCCGCGCTTCGCCGCGCTCCTCGAGCGACGCCACCCCTGCATACTGGTTCTGGACGACGCGCACGTCCTCGACACCGACGCGACGCGCGAGATCCTACGGGCGCTCGTGGAGCACATCGCCGACGGCTCCCTGGTCGCGATCGCGACCCGCGACCCAAGACCGCTCGGTCTCGCGCGGGCCCGAGCACGCGGTCGGGTCATCGACATCGGCGTCGCCGACCTCACCA
>JALHSW010000639.1 GCA_022865365.1 Acidimicrobiia bacterium
CCTCTACTCGTGCTTCCCGTCCGCGGTGCAGATCACCATGGGCTCACTCGGGCTCGTCGGCCCCGCCGGCGGCGACGCCCGACCGCTCACCGTGACCGGCGGGCTCGGCTTCGCGGGCGGACCTGCGAACAACTACCCGACGCACGCGATCGCCCGCATGGTCGAGGAGCTGCGCGCCGACCCCGGCTCGATCGGGTTCGTGCACGCGATCGGCTGGTACGCGACCAAGCACTCGGTCGGGCTCTACTCCACGACACCTCCGGCCGACGGCTTCGCGACCGTCGACTCCCGAGCACTCCAGGCCGAGATCGACGCGCTCCCGCGGCGCGACCCGGCCGGTGCCTACACCGGGAGCGCGACCATCGAGGCCACCGCGGTCGCGATGGACCGCGTCGGAAGCTGCTCGTACGCAATCGTGTCGCTCGTCGCACCCGATGGGCGACGGGTGCTGGCCGCGACGCGCAAACCCGACATGATGACGTCGATCACCCAAGAGCCCTGGGAGGGACGCGCGGTGACCGTCACGACCGACGGCACGGTGAACCGGCTCGCACCGTGAGTCAGCGGGTGCCTTTCCACGTGTTCCACGACGTGAGCCACTCGACGGGCTTGCGCTTCGCCGGCTTGAAATCCTCGCCGGTGAAGTACGCGACCGGCAACAGTGCAACCTGGAGATAGTCGTCGGGGATGCCGAGCAGCTCGGCCGCCTCGGCTTCGTGCACGAGGTGCAGCGTGGTGAGCGACGAGGCGAGCCCGCGACTGCGGAGCGCGAGCTGGAAGCTCCACACCGCAGGGAAGATCGAGCCGTAGATCCCCGCGGCGCCCACGTTGCCCGCACCCGCGAGCCCACGACCCCCGATGCACGGGATGACGTGCACCGGCACCTCGTGGAAGTGCTCGGCGAGGTAGTCGGCCGAGTCGGCGACCCGAAGCATCTGGTCATCGATCTTCGTCTCTTGGGCCGCGGCCTCCTGCGCCCCGGCCGTCCGGACCGCCGCGGTCTGGGCCTCGCGGTAGGGGTAGAACCCCTTGCGGTAGATCTCGGCGAGGGCCGCGCGCTTCTCGGCGTCGGTCACGACGATCCAGCGCCAGCCCTGGCTGTTCGAGCCCGTCGGGGCCTGGATGGCCAGGCGAAGGCATTCCTCGATCACCTCTGGCTCCACCGGACGACTGAGGTCGAGGCGCTTGCGGACTGCTCGGGTCGTGCTCAGCAGGTGGTCGACGGTGTCCAGGTCGAGTGGGCGCACGGTTCCTCCAGGTGGCGGTGGGATGCGTATGTTGACCGGTCGTGGCACCGGAGGCACAGCCGAGTCGATCCAAGATCCTGGGGCGAGGGCTCACCCGGCGATGCCCCCGCTGCGGCGCCGGGCACCTGTTCCGCCACTACTTCGAGCTCATCGACTGACGTTCATCCCGATTCTGGAGACGACGGGCGCAGGTCGACGCGCAGGACGAGGACACCGTCGACGAGCTCGGCCTGTGCGTCACCCAGCATCGCGAAGTCCTGGAAGTCGAGCTGCGCCTGCTCCACGAACTTCTGACGCTCGGGACCTGCAACCGGTGGGAGTGGGCGAGCACGCACCGCATCGGCGCGGTCACGGAACCGCTGGATCATCGCGTCGACATCGAGCTCGTCGGCCATGGGGATCAGGCTAGCGATCCGCGCTCGCCGGTTCAGCCGAGCCGGGCGACGAGTACGCGGGCGTGACCCGCAAGGTCGGGCAGGACACGCACTTCGGCGAACCCCGCGTCGAGCGCCAGCTGCACGGCAGGCTCGGCCCGACGCGGATCGAGCTCGATCACGAGCGCGCCGCGGGGTTCGAGCCACACCGGGGCGTCGGCCACGATGCGTGTGATCGACTCGAGCCCGGTCGAGCCGCTGACAAGTGCGCCGCGAGGCTCGAAGGCGGCGACCTCGGGCCCAAGGTCGGCGAACTCGGGCTCGGCGACATACGGCGGGTTGCTCACCACCACCCGCAGACCACCACGCAACGCAGCGGGCAGCGCGGCGAACCAGTTACCCTCGCCGACGCGCACGCGCGCGGCGATGCTCCCGGCCCCGGCGAAGTTCGCCCGCGCGACTGCCAGTGCGTCGGCGCTCACATCGGTGGCCCAGACCTCGGCATCGGGAAGCTCGCTCGCGAGCGCCAGCGCGACCGCGCCGCTGCCGGTCCCGAGATCGGCGACGACGCACGCGGCTTCGGTACCCGAGAACGGTGCCCGGCGACCGCGTCGTGCACCGAGCCGCACGGCCTCGTCGATTGCCAGCTGCGCGGTCAACTCGGTCTCGGGCCGAGGGATCAGCACCCGGGGATCGACGAAGAGGTCGATGCCCCGGAACGACCAGGCACCGAGCACGTACTGCAACGGCTCACCGGCGAGGCGACGGGCAACCATCGCCGCGACCCGCTGGGTGCCCATCGCCGTCGCCGCCTCGAGCTCGACGCCCACGAGGTCGGCGCCGCGCACCCCGGACACCTCCTCCACGATCCAGCGCGCCTCCTGTTCGGGATTCGCGCTCGTACCCACGGCGAGCTGCTGTGCCGCAGCACGGCGCACCTCGGCCCACGTCAGATCAGACTCGCCGCTCACTCGGCACTCATGACCAGGCACCTACGATGCTGCGCTCAGGCCTCGCCGAGCTGCTCGGCACGCTCGGCTTCGGCGAGGGCGTCGACGATCTCGTCGAGCTGCTCGGCTCCGGCGAGGACCTGTTCGAGCGCGTGGAGCGTGAGCCCGACGCGGTGATCGGTGACGCGGTTCTCCTTGAAGTTGTAGGTGCGGATCTTGTCGGACCGCCCGCCGCTCTTCACCTGATCGCGCCGCGCCGAGGACTGCTCGGCCTCCTGGCGCTCGCGCTCGATCTGGAGGAGGCGCGAGCGCAGGATGCGCAACGCCTTGTCCTTGTTCTGGAGCTGGCTCTTCTCGTCCTGGCAGGTCACGACGAGCCCGGTCGGGATATGCGTGATACGCACCGCAGAGTCGGTCGTGTTGACCGACTGGCCGCCGGGACCGCTCGAGCGGTACACGTCGATGTCGAGATCGTTGGGGTCGACGTCGACGTCGACCTCCTCGGCCTCGGGAAGCGCCGCGACCGTCGCCGCGCTGGTGTGGATGCGGCCCTGGCTCTCCGTCACCGGCACGCGCTGGACCCGGTGCACACCCGCTTCGTGCTTGAGTCGCGGCCAGGCGTCGGGACCCTTGGCCACGAGCGTGATCTCGCGAAAGCCACCCATATCGGACGGCTGGCTCGACAGCACCTCGACCTTCCAGCCGTGGCGCTTCGCGAGGCCCGAGTACATGTTGAAAAGATCGGCCGCGAAGAGGTTCGCCTCCTCGCCCCCCTCGGTGCCCCGGATCTCGAGGATCACGTTCTTGCCGTCGCTCGGGTCGCGCGGGACGGGCAGCTCCTTGAGGTGCGCCTCGAGCTCACCGAGGCGCTGGTCCTTCTCCGCGATCTCGGTGTTCAGGTACTCGCGCATCTCGGCGTCGCCTTCGTGCTCGAGCAGTTCACGGGCATCGGCGATCTGCGTCTGGGTGCTGCGGTATTCGCGATACGCCTCGACGACGGGCTTGAGCTCGGCATGACGGCGACCCGCGTCACGAGCGGCCTGCTGGTCACCCCCGGCGTAGATCTCCGACAGCCGGGACTCGAGCTTCTCCAGCTCCGTCTCGAGGTCGACCAGCTGCTCGAACATGCACCGAGGCTACCGGGGGCGCCCGCGGATCCCGAGTGCCCGAGTCCGGGCGTGCTCCCCAGAAGCGCTACGA
>JALHSW010000640.1 GCA_022865365.1 Acidimicrobiia bacterium
CGAAGACGACGGAGTGCGGCGCGCCGATCCGCGAGCAGGCGAGCAACGCCATCGGGAGCTCGGGCACCATCCCCATGTAGATGTTGACGCGGTCGCCCTTCTTGACCCCGAGCTCCTTGAGCGCGTTGGCAAGGCGGCTCACCTCGTCGAGCAGCTCGGCGTACGTGATCGTGCGCGTGTCGCCCGGCTCACCCTCCCAGTGGTACGCGACCTTCCCGCCGTGACCGTTCGCGACGTGACGATCGAGGCAGTTGTACGAGGCGTTCAGCTTGGCGCCCACGAACCACTTCGCGAAGGGGAGGTCCCAGTCGCAGACGGTGCTCCAGGGCTCGAACCAGTCGATGAGGTCGGTGGCCTGGCGGGCCCAGAAGCCCTCGATGTCGGCGTTCGCCTCGTCGTAGATCTCGGCGTCGGTGATGCACGCCGCGCGCTTGAACGCCTCCGACGGCGGAAAGGTCCGGCCCTCGGCCGCCAGGGACTCGATCGCTTCCGACATCTGCACTCCCTCCATTTCCGGTCTGGCACACCCGGTCTGACCCATCCGGTCTGGCGCACCCGGTCTGGCGCACCCGGATCCACCGCGAAGCGGCGGTCAGGCTATCGGGCCGGACGCGACGCTCCCGCCGGGCGGACCGGGCGGGAGCGTCAGTACCTCAGGAGAGCCGAGCGGCGCTTACGCCAGCTTGGCTGCTTCCTTGCCCGCGTGGTGCAGGCCGAACGCGAACACGATCTGGCTGAGGCCGCGGAACATGGCCATCAGCCCGACGTAGAACAGCAACAGCTGGCCCTTGACCGGCACGAGCTGCTGGGACGTCCAGAACGCGAGGATCAGGAACAGGATCCCGGCGACGAGACCGAGCCACCACAGCGGGTTCACGTCCTTCGTGGCGACCGCCGCGAGGATCTCGAAGAGCCCCATCATGAGCAGCAGGAAGCCCAGCACCGAGGCCAGGGCCCAGAACGCCTCCTCGGGCTGCACGAACGCCCAGATCCCGGCGAGGACGAACAGCACGCCGAGCAGACCATGAAAGATCTTCCATCCGGTGCTGTCGGCCCCCATCATCAGGAACTCGCTCAAGGCGCCGACGATGAACACGATGCCCATGATCACGCCGACCGTGGTGATCGACCGATCGTTCATGCGCAGGACGACCAGCGCGATGATGAACCACAGGATCCCGGTGCAGAGGAACAGCCACCAGGACTTCGACATCTGCCGGATGTCAGCGGCTTCCGATTGCGTACTCACCATGTGCGTTCTCCCCTACAGATCGAGTTGCGACAGGCAGAGACGCTAGCGGACCGTTCGCTCGAGGGTGACGACCCGATGGGACCCGAGGCCGTCCGGGTCGAGGAGCGCCGCGGCCTCCCCGACCCGGCTCCGTCCCGAGATCGCCGCGAGGTCACCGAGATGCGCTCGTTCGCGCCACACGGCCCGGCCTTCCTCGACCAGCGCTTCGACTCCGAGGTCGGTGAGCCAGTCGGCCTGGGTCGACTCGTCGGCGACGACGAAGCCGGCTCGGGTCGCGATGCTCCGGAGGTACTCGAGGGATACGTCGCACGTGATGTCCTGGCTGCCGGGGGCATCGAGCGGGTCGCCGCCCCGCTCATGGTGACGGTAGGTACGCAGCCACCGGCCCTGGCCCCGCGCCGCGAGCCCGGCACCATTCTCCGCGTAGTCGACGAGCAGCACCTCGCCCCGCCGGAGCACACCGGCAACCGCGGCAAGCCAATCTGCGAGCACCGTCGGGACGGGGAGCCGGACACCCGGCGTCACCTTCGCCCCGCCCGCGACGACATCCGCCTCGGCGGCGAGGGTCGCGTCGGCCGGCACGAGCATGGCAACCAGGCGGTCCCCGTCGAGGCCGACCCGCACTTCCGCCCACCCATCGCCGGTGCGCTCCACGATGCGCACCGGGAGATTGTCGAGCAGCTCGTTGGCCACGACGACGCCGTCGAACGCGATCCCGGGGAGCTCGTCGATCGAGGCCACGATCGGACCCGTTCCGGGCGCGAGCTCGTCGGCCTCCTGGGTCGCTCCGCTGCGCCATCCCGGCCTCCGGCCACGGCTTCGCTGCGGCTCATCGTCGTCGGGATCGGTGCTCAGCACCACGGGGCCGAGCGCCTCGTCGGCGGGCTCGATCGTGAGGAGCTCCCGCTGCTCGGAGCGCAGCATCGCCGAGCGCTCGACCAGCACGTACCGCAGGGCGGGGGCGCAGGCCGGGCCGGTCCGCAGCACGTCGGACGCGAGCCTGCCGCGCCCGGCACCGGCCTCGACGACCACGAACGGGTCGGGCTCGCCGAGGCGGTGCCACGCATCGTCGAGGTATCGCGCGACCAGCGTCCCGAAGAGCGCGCCGACCTCGGGGCTGGTGACAAAGTCCCCCGCGACACGACCGGCACCCCCACCGGTCGTGAAGAACCCCGCCTCGGGGTCGTACAGTGCCGCGTCCTGGAACTCCGCGAACGTGATCGGCCCGCCCCGGCGGATCCGTTCGGCCAGCTTCTCGACGAGCCCCTGTGTGTGCACTGACCCGGGTTCTAGCCCCGGTTGGTGAACAAACAAAGCCCTGCTAGCCGGGGGTGAAGGCGAGCTCACCGATCCGGGCGACGACCTGGGGCGCCACTCCGGCCACGATCACCACGGCCGTCGCGAGGAACATCGCGGCGGAGAGCGCAACCGGGACCACGGTCGGCCCGCCGGCGGCGACCGGCTCCTCGGCCTCGTGGAACCACATCCGGCGCACCACAGCGACGTAGTAGTAGAACGCGACGACCGAGTTCAGGGCGGCGATCACACCGAGCACCACGGCTGACGTGGTGCCGGCGTCGAACACGGCACGGAACATCACGAACTTGGCGAACCAGCCCGCGAACGGCGGGATGCCGGCGAGCGAGAAGAGGAAGATCGAGAGCATCACCGCGATCGTCGGGCTCGTAGTCCCGAGGCCCGAGAAGCTCTTGATCTCGGTCGAATGGGTGCGCCGGGACACGGCGATCACCGCGGCGAAGGCGCCGAGGTTCATCGCGGCATAGATGAGGATGTAGATCACCACCGCTTCCCACGCCGAGTTGCCCTGGACATCACCAGCGACCGCGAGCGGCACGAGGATGAAGCCGCCCTGGGCGATCGACGAGTAGGCGAGCATCCGCACCATGTTCGTCTGACGCAAGGCCGCGAGGTTGCCGAGGGTCATGGACGCGGCGGCCAGGATCCAAAGGATCGGTTCCCACGAAGCGTCGGACGGGAAGAACCCGAACTTGATGATCGTGAGCAGCGCCACGAAGCCGCCGGCCTTCGAAGCCACCGAGAGGAACGAGGTGACCGGAAGGGGCGCACCTTCGTAGGTGTCGGGAGCCCAGAAGTGGAACGGCACCGCGCTGACCTTGAACGCGAAGCCAACCAGGGTGAGGAAGATAGCGACCGCGAACAGCGCCGGCGTGTTCGTACGGGAATAGCGCGAGATGTCGGAGAGCACCGTGGAATTGGACAACCCGAAGACGAGGGACATGCCGTAGAGCATCACAGCCGACGACAGGACCCCGATGAGGAAGTACTTCAGCGCGGCTTCGTTCGACTTCGTGTCGTGCTTCTTCCACCCGGCGAGCACGAACGTCGGGATGGAGATGGTCTCGAGTGCCACGAAGATCGACACCAGGTCGCGCGACATGGCCATGACGAGGAGACCGAGCACCGAAGTGAGGAGCAGCACGTAGTACTCACCGCGGTAGTAGTCCCCCTCGCTGATCGTGTCGAAGGACAGGAGCAGGGAGATGTACGCGACGACCAGGAAGAACCCCTGGAACACGAGGGCGTAGTTGTCGATGACGATCGCGCCGCCGAACATCGACCGATCGGCACCGTCGGCGGTGAGGGTGAGGACCGGGATCAGCGCGCCGAGCACGCCCAGGCTCGCCAACCGGGCGACGAGCTGCGGACGCGACGGGACGAAGAGATCGACCAGCAGGCAGATGACGATCGTCGCCGTGAGGACGATCTCGGGCGCGAGCGCGTGATAGTCGATCGAGGGGTTCACGCCTTAGCCCCCGAAGGCCTTCGTGACATTGCTGACCGCGCCGTCGGTGATCGAGAACAGCAGATCGGGGTAGAAGCCGAGCACCACGATCATCAGCATGATCGGCGTCCACGCAATCCACTCCGAGACGTGCACGTCGTGGATGTGCGCGTGCTCGAACTCGGGCTTGACCTTGCCGAACGCGACGCGCTGCAGCATCCAGAGCAGGTAGCCCGCGGCGAGCACGGTGCCGATCGCGGCGATGACCATGTACGTGCGGAACGTCAAGAGGTTGTCGGAGCTGAAGAGCCCCTCGGCGAGCTTCGCCGGGCTGTAGGCGGACAGCACCGCCGGGAACTCACCCCAGAAGCCCGCGAGGCCGGGAAGGCCGAGCGACGCCATGGCCGCGAAGCCGAGGATCCAGCCCAGCTTCGGCGCTTGCGTCAACAGGCCGCCGAGGCGGCTCATCTCGCGGGTCTGGTAGCGCTCCTGCACCGAGCCGGCGACGAAGAAGAGCAAGCCGGTGATGAACCCGTGCGCGACCATGCCGAAGATCGCCGCGTTGAGGCCGAAGTCGGTGAGCGTCGCGATCCCGAGCATCACGAAGCCCATGTGCGAGACCGACGAGAACGCGATCAGGCGCTTCATGTCCCGCTGCGCCAGACAGCAGAGCGCGCCGTAGATGATCCCGATGACGGCGAGCAAGCCGATCCACGGCGCCCACTGCTCCGCGCCCTTGGGCAGGATCGGCAACGCGATTCGGATGAACCCGTAGGTCCCGAGCTTCAGCATGATGGCGGCCAGGAGCACGGAGCCGACCGTCGGCGCTTCGGTGTGCGCGTCGGGAAGCCAGGTGTGGAACGGGAACATCGGCACCTTGATCGCGAACCCGAGGAAGAGCCCGGCGAAGATCAGCACCTGCGTGCCCTGCGCGATGCCCGCCGCGCCCAGCTTGGAGAGCACGACCATGTCGAACGTGTGGACCTTCGAGACGAAGAAGATCGCCAGGAAGCCCACCAGCATCAAGGCCGAGCCGAACAACGTGAACAGGAAGAACTTGATCGAGGCGTACTCGCGGTTCGGACCTCCCCACACCCCGATCATGAAGAACATGGGGAGCAGGACGAGCTCGAAGAAGATGAAGAAGAGGATCAGGTCCTGGGCGACGAAGGTGCCGTTCATCCCGACCTCGAGCAGCAGCATCAGCGCCAGCAGCGCCTTCGGGTTGTGCGGCTCGGGGAAGTGACCCCACGAATAGACCACACACAGGATCACCATGAGCATCGAGAGGATCAGCAGCGGCAGGGCGATGCCGTCGATCCCCAGGTGGTACCGGCTGTGGATGAGGGGAATCCACGGCTTGTTCACCTGGAACTGCAGCTTCCCCGACGCGCCGTAGTCGAAGCGGGCGAGGATGCCGATGCCGACCACACCCGTCACGATCGCCGTGACGAGCGCGGTGCACTTGATCGCCTGCTCGTGCGCGCGCGGGATGAGCAGCACCAGCGCCATGCCGACGATCGGTACGAACACCGCCAGCGTCAACGCCCAGTCGTCGAACCAGTCCATCGCTCCGTAGCCCTTCCGATGCCGATCTAGAGGACGTTCGTCAAGAACAGGGCGAGGCTCAGCAGCCCCACCGCGGCGAACAGCAGCAACGCGTATCGCTGCACCTGTCCGGTTTGGATCTTGCGCAGCTCTTCGCCGGCCGCACCCGTCTCGTACGCGAGGCCGTTGACGGCGCCGTCGACGAACCGCTGGTCGACGGTGTCGTACGCCAAATGACCCATCGCCTTGGCGCCGCGGCCTGCGCCGTTCACCACGCCGTCGATGACGTGCTGGTTCACCCAGTACGAGGCGCGTGCGATCGGACCGCGGATCCCGTCGACGATGACATCCTCGTAGAAGTGATCGAGGTAGTACTTGTTCTCGAGGAACGCGTAGCCGGCGTGTGCGACCTTGTTGCGCTGAGTGAGGCCCTTGAGCGCACCCAACTCCTCACGACGGAACCAGAAGAACGCCGCGATGCCGATCGCGAGCGCGGCGAGCGAGACCGACAGGATCGCCTTCGGGTAGTCGAACTCCGCGTGCATGAGGTCGGGGAAGGCGAACGTCGGTTCCACGTACTCCACGAACTTCTCGAGACCGAGTGGAGCAGCGTTGACGAGCCCGGCGACGATCGAGCAACCGGCCAGGATGATCAACGGGATGGTGAGCGACCGCTCGGACTCGTGCGGGTGATGCGTCCCGCGGTACTCACCGAAGAAGGTGAGGTAGACGCACCGGGTCATGTACGCGGCGGTGAGGAACGCGCCGATGAGGCCGATCACGAGGAACGCGTCGAAACCGTTCGCTCCTGCGTTCACCAGAATCTCGTCCTTCGACCAGAAACCGGCGAACGGGAAGATTCCCGCGAGCGCGAGCGAGCCGATCAGGAACGTCCAGAACGTGATCGGCATCGGCTTGCGCAGCCCGCCCATCTCGCGCATGTCGAAGCTGTGGTGCGTGCCTCCATGGCTCACCGACCCCGCGCCCAGGAACAGCAGCGACTTGAAGAACGCGTGGGTGAAGAGGTGGAAGACGGCCGCGACCCACGCGCCCACGCCGAGCGCCATGACCATGTATCCGAGCTGGCTGATCGTCGAGTACGCGAGAACCTTCTTGATGTCCTGTTGCACGAACGCGAGCACCGCACCGATGAGGATCGTGACGCCGCCGATGAGCGCCATCATGTTCACGCCACCGTCGCCGATCGAAAAGCCGTCATAGAACACGGGGTAGAGCCGGGCACCCAGGAAGACCCCGGCGACGACCATCGTCGCGGCGTGGATGAGTGCCGAGACCGGCGTGGGCCCGGCCATGGCGTCGGGGAGCCACGTGTGCAGCGGGAACTGGCCGCTCTTGCCCATGATCGCGATCATCAGGCAGACCGCCGCGGCGAGCAGGAGATCGTGCTGGCCGAGCGGGCCGCTCGCGTAGACGTTCGTCTTCTCGATCCCGAACGAGCCCACTGCGAAGAACAGGATGATCACACCGATCATCAGACCGATGTCGCCGACGCGAGTGGTGAGGAACGCCTTGATCGCGGCCCGCGAGTTCGCAGGGTCCTCCCACCAGAAGCCGATGAGCATGAACGAGCACAGGCCGACGAGCTCCCAGCCGACCAGCATCTGCAACGTGTTGTCGGCCACGACGAGCAGGAGC
>JALHSW010000073.1 GCA_022865365.1 Acidimicrobiia bacterium
CGCGTACGTGGCATCCGAGCTCGCACCCGACTGGCCGAGGTTCATCCGCCGCAACGCCTCGACGGTGGTCGTGCGGGAGCTCCACGTCGAGTACCAGAGCGAAGGACTGATGCACGAGCGCTTCGTCGGCGGCACGCGCTGGAGCGGTCGGCGCGGGAAGTCGGGCGTCGTCGAGCAACGCCTGGTCGAGGCAACGACGGGGCGCCCACTCGCGCGGGCGTGGGTCGTCCAGCTCTTCGTCGGGCCCGCTGGGGTCGAGCCGTTTCCCGACTGGCTGTGGGATCGGATCGCCGAGGTCGAAGGCGGGCCCGTCCCCGTGCTCGACGCGTCGCGCCGGGCGTGGGATCTCCCTCCCGAGTAGGCGTCCGGAAGAGGCCACCGTGAGTGGGCTTCCGAAGAGGGCGCCCGATCAGAGCGTGCGGCAGGCGCTCCGGCCGTCGGTGAACCCGGTCCGGAACGCGGCGACGCGGGCGAAGGCAGATCCACGATCGGTGTGCTGGTCGCCCGATCCTGCGACGGTGAACGTCTGGATCGCCTCGTCGAGGTCGCCAGCCGAGAGGGCGGCGTGCTTCCCATCGGTGTCGCGGTCGCCGCTCGCGACGCTGCCGGTCCAGGCCCCGGTGAGGCAGTCGGCGCGCAGCCGGGCGGCGTCGGTGCCGATCTCCTGACCCTGGGCGTGTTGGGCCGCGGACGACCACCCGGCCGCGAGGAGCATTCCCGCACCGAAGTCGCCGACGTCGGTGTACAGGTGGTCGAACGCGGCGCGCTCGTACGCGATCGTGTTGCTGCTCGAGCAGTAGGTGGCCCCGTCGTCGAGCACGCCGCCGTCGGAGTCGCCCGAGCATTCTGGAGCGGAGCGACCGTAGGCGACCACCTTGGGTGCCGGCGCCTGCTTGCCCAGCTCCTGGGTCCAGTAGTCGGAGACGTCGTCGGTCACGAGCTGCTGGACCTCGGCGGCCGAGACGTTGCCTCCGTTCGCGGCGTCTTCCCGGCTCGTGAAGCCGGTCTCGGTCACGTCCGGCGGCGAATCCTCGTACGAACGGCACGCCGACACACCGTCGCGGTAGCCGTCCTGGAAGGCGCTCACGCGGTCGAACGCGTTCCCGTGGGCGCCGGTCTGACCACCGTCGGTGCCGAGCGGATCGCGGAACACGAGGTAGCCGCCGAGCGCGGTGTCGAGGTCGCCCGTCCCGAGTTGCAGTGATGTGCGATCCCCGTCGGCGACGTGGCGCGTCCACGCCCCGGCGAAGCAGTCGGCCTGCATCTCGAGGTAGACGGTTGCACCGAGCCGGGTGTCGGTGCGGGCCTGGATCGCGTGGCCCCACTCGTGCGCGAGCACCAGGGCGACGGCGAACTCACCGAACTGCTGCCGGAGCCTGGAGAAGAGCACCTGTTCGTCCCAGGCCACGAAGTCGCCGCTCGAGCAGTAGAAGGCGTTGCCCCGCACGTCCTCGTACGGGGTCGTGCCCCGCCCGCCGTCGTCGCACGACGGGGGTGGGTCGGACTCGGAGAACGCGAACAGCCGATCCGCCGGGATCGGCCGGTACGTGACGCCGTAGGTCTTGGGGAGCTGGTCGGCCCAGAACTGCTGGGTGTCGGCGATCGATGCGGCGACCCCGGCCGAGTACCGACCCGACTCCGACCCGCGCTCGGCATCGGCCGATCCCGGTCCGACCAGGCTCACACCGAGGGCGACCACGGTGAGGAGCGCGAGGGCGCCCAGGGTGCTGATGCGGCGGCGGACGGCGCGGCGCCGCCGACGAGATCTTCTGCTCACGGAGAGAAAAACGCCGGGCGCCGGGCGACGGTTCCCCCGGAGCCCCGATTCTCGGGGACGAGGTCTCAGGGAGGGCTCAGGCCCCGAGCCGGTCCAGGAGATCGCCGAGGGCAATCACGGCCCGGCGACACGCCGGTTCGTAGCCTTCCTCGTCGATCCGGGGCCCGATGAGCTCGAGGTCGAAGCAGCCCGTGTACCCCGCCGCCAGGACCTGTCCGAGGATCCGCTCCAGCGGGATGTCGCCGTCGCCGGGTACGAGGCGGTTCGGGGTCGACAGCGTACCGATGGCGAAGTCGCTCACCTGGACGATGCGGAACGAGTCGACGCCGGCCTCGATCGTGGCGCCCAGGCCTCGTTCTGCCCAGCACGCGTTGGTATCCACACAGACGCCGATGCCGAGGCGCCGGGCGAGGTCGACCACATCGACGAGGGAGTGCACGAAACCGACGTCGACCCGCAGCGAGTTCGTGTGCTCCAGACCGAACGGGATGCCACGTGCGTGGGCGTCGGCGATCACCGGGCTCAGCGCCTGCTCGAGCGCGTCGGCGGCGTCCTCCCAGGGGAGCTGACCAGCCGGCCCGGTCGTGAGGATCATGCACTCGGCCCGCACCGCTTCGGCCGCATCGAGGGCCCGGCGCACGCGGTCGCGCTGGCCGTCCCATTGGGACGGGTCGTCGAGATGGAACGGACCGATCCCGATGAGGTTGCTCACGCGAAGTCCGGCGTCGCGCAGTCGGCGGGCGCCCTCGTCGATTCCGGCAGCCTCGAGCTTGGCCAACGACGCGCCGATCGACGTGATCCCGGCGCGCTGGTAGAACGCGAGGTCCTCCTCGAGCGTCCATTGGAACGTCGAGATCGCCGAGAGCGAGATGCGATCGTGCATGGCCGCGCTATCCGAGGACCGCGGCTCGGGCGTTGCTCCCTCCACCGTCGAGCTCGAGGTTGATGCCGGTGAGGAACTCGGATTCGGTGCTCGCGAGGTAGACCGCGGCAAACGCGACGTCGCCCGCTTCACCGAGACGGGTCAGGTGCATTTGTTCGAGTCGCGCTCGTCGCTCGTCGGTCATGTCGGTGTCGCGGCGCTCGTTCCTGACGTAGCCGGGACTGATGGTGTTGCAGCGGATCCCGTGCGGTGCTTCCTCGACCGCGATGGCGCGCGTGAGAGCATTCAGCCCTCCCTTGCTCGTCGCGTACGCCGCGAGCCCGGCGCTCGGCTTCTCACCCTGGCGCGACGAGATGTTGATGATCGACCCGTGGCCCGCCGCGCGCAGGTGTGGGATCGCCCCGCGGCACAGCAACATCGGCGCGGTCACGTTCACGCGCAGGGTCTCCTCCCATGCCGGGGTGCTCATGTCGGCGACCGCGGAGTCACCCCCGTCGACCACGCCGGCCACCGCGTTGTTCACCAGCACGGTGAGTCCGCCGAGCCGCCCGGCCGCGTCGGCGACCAGCCGCTCGCACGCGGCTTCGGTGGCGAGATCGGCGACGACGAGAGTGGCGTCGCCGCCCACGGCCGCGATCTGCTCGACGACTGCCGCGCCCCGCGTCGCATCGCGTCCGTGCACCACCACCCGGGCCCCTTGCGCGGCGAACTCGATGGCGATCGCCTTGCCGATGCCAGCGGTGGAGCCGGTCACGAGCGCAAGCTCCCCGCGCAGTCGCACGTCGTACCCCCTGTCGGGCGGCGAGGCTAGTGCCAGGGCTCGCCGGCCCGGCCCCCGATGGCCAGGATCCGGTCCCAGGGGTGTGATCCGGGGTCGGGACCGACGTTGTGAGGTTCGTGGCCGCCACGTAGCCTGGTGGTCCCGGGTCCCGCTGGTGCGGATCGGCGCGCCCGGGGCCTGTTGCTGAGGTGGTGGAAGTTGGTCAGGAGCGCCCAAGTTGTTCGTAGGATCACCAGCGCCACCGCCACGGTGGCGCTGGTCGTCGCGCTCGTGATCGCGACGATCCCGGGCCCATCGGCGGGCGCCGCACCGGTCGACGACGCCCGCACCAAGGTCGGCGAGGCCCAGCGGGCGGCCGACACTGCGGCGGCGAAGTACGAGACCGCCATCGGGCACCTCGAGGAGCTCGGGGCCGAGATCTCCGAGCTCCAGGGCCAGATCACGGCCGGACGGACCGAAGCCGCCGCGCTGCGTGCCGTGGCGAAGGAGCGAGCGGTACGTGCCTACGTGGGTCGCGACACGCTCGACGGGGGCGGGTTCATCCTTGATGGGGGCGACCCACTCGACGACCTCCGGCGCGAGAAGCTGCTCGCCCGCACGAAGGCGCGTGAGGACTCGTCGGCCGAACGGCTCCGGGTGGTCACGAACGACCTCGACCGTCAGCGCAGCGAGCTCGAGACGCGCAAGGCCGAGCAGGAGAAGGTGGTTGCCGAGGTCTCGGCCGAGCAGGCGAGCCTGCAGGCGCAGCTCGGCGAGGCACAGCAGGCGCTCGACCAGCTCGAGGAGCAGCTCCGCCAGGAACAGGAAGCTGCGAAGGCCCGGGAGATCGCGGCTGCCGCGGCCCGGGACGCGAGCTCGCGAGCCGGGAACGGAAAGGACTACTCGGGTGCGTACGTCGCGACGGGGATCGTGTGCCCGGTCCGGGGCATCGTGTCGTTCATCGACTCCTGGGGCTTTCCTCGCCATCAGGGCCAACACATGGGTGTCGACCTCATGGCGGCATCGGGGACCCCGGATGTCGCGGTCGTCGGCGGCAACGTGACGTTCAAGTCGGGGGGCATCTCGGGGCTCGGCGCATCCCTGTTCGGCGACGACGGGAACCTCTACTACTACTTCCACCTCTCCGCGTTCGAGGGTGCGGCGCGCCACGTGGCCCAGGGTGAGGTCATCGGCTACGTCGGGAACACCGGCGACGCGCAGTACACCGCGTCCCACACCCACTTCGAGGTCCACCCCGGCGGTGGTGCCGCGGTGAACCCCTACCCGTCGGTTCGCCCCGTCTGCTGACGGCCCGACTCCTCGGGCGAGGCGTCGAGCGCGCCCTCGGGGGTGATGGGCACCCGGCGCCGGCCGGCGAGCAGCGACACGACCCCGAAGATCAGCGCGGCGGCGAGGACGATCGATCCGCCGGGGGCGAGGTCCCACTGCCGCGCCGCCGCGAGACCGAGGACCACGGAGACCAACCCCACGGCCACGGCGAGCGCCACCGTCGCACGAAACGAGCGGGCGAGC
>JALHSW010000641.1 GCA_022865365.1 Acidimicrobiia bacterium
CGTGGCCGCCACGACTGACGAGTTCGGCCGACTCGACGTCCTCGAGAACAACGCGGGGACCGCCGAGGGCGCGCCGCTCGCCGAGATGACGCTGGAGAGCTACCGGCGCGTCACCGAGACGAACCAGACCGGCGTGTTCCTCGGCATGCGGGCGGTCATCGAGCCCATGACCGCGGCGGGGGGCGGCTCGATCATCAACATCTCGTCAATCGACGGGCTCGTGGGGATGAACGGGATCATCTCCTACGTCGCGAGCAAGTGGGCGGTCCGCGGCATGACCAAGGCCGCGGCGATGGAGCTCGCCCCACGGGGCATCCGCGTCAACTCGGTCCACCCGGGGTTCATCCGCACGTCACTCGGTGCCGGCGAGGTCGACGCCGCCACGATCCACACGATGCTCGACGCCTACACCGCGCGGATGGCGCCGATGGGCCGGACCGGTGAGCCCGAGGAGATCGCAAAGCTTGCGCTGTTCCTCGCCTCGGACGACAGCTCGTACTCGACGGGTTCCGAGTTCGTCGCCGACGGTGGGCTCATCGCGGGCTACCCGTCACCCGGCTCCCCCTGGTAGAGATCGGGCACTTCACGAGCACGGAGTTGCCTGCGGAGACAGTGGTGGAGGTGATGGGACTTGAACCCACGACTTCTACGTTGCGAACGTCATCAGCTCAAACCCCTGAACTGCACCTACGCGCGAACACACGCGAGCCGGCCGGTGGGTAGAGTGCGCCCACCACGCACGGGCGTGGACGTTGGGGGTTCCGGGGATGGGCGGTCGCAGTCGGATCGGGTGCGTGCTCATGGTGGCCATAGTCGGGGTCATCGGTGTCGTCGCACCTGGTGGGGCCGTCGACAAGAAGGTCAAGGTCAAGGTCAAGGAGTTCTCCGCCGGCGTCGTCCCCGGCCCGTTCGGGATCACCACCGGGCCCGACGGCAACCTCTGGTACACCGAGTACGGGGACACCGCGGGCGGGATCGGGCGGATCACCCCCAAGGGCGAGGTCACTGAGTTCTCCGCCGGTCTCACCGCAGAAGTACAACCGGGCGGGATCACCACCGGGCCCGACGGCAACCTCTGGTTCGCCGAGAACAACGAGCGACGGATCGGGCGGATCACCCCCGACGGCGTGATCAGCGAGTTCTCCCCCACCACCGAAGGCAATTCTTACCCAAGCGACACCGACCTCGGGATCACCGCGGGACCCGACGGCAACCTCTGGTACAACGCCGGGGGACCGATCGGCCGGTCCACCCCCGACGGCGTGATCACGGAGTTCGACGTCGGCCACAACCTGCTCTGGGGGATCCCCGCTGCTGGGCCCGACGGCAACCTCTGGATCATGGGGATCGGGCCGAATGCGATTGTGCGGATCACCCCCGCGGGGGAGACGACCGAGTTCTCCGCCGGCCTGACGGTCGACACCTACGCGTCCGGACTCACCGCCGGGCCCGACGGCAACCTCTGGTTCACCGAGTACAACGGGCAACGGATCGGGCGCATCACCCCCGCCGGGGTGATCACCGAATTCTCCGCCGGCCTCACCGGAACCCCGCAAGGGATCACCGCCGGGCCCGACGGCAACCTCTGGTTCACCGAGTACAACGACAATTCCAGCGGACCCGGGGTCGCCGCTCCGGCGACCCCGGGTCCGATTGGGCGCATCACCCCCGCCGGGAAGGCCACCGAGTTCTCCGCCGGCATCGCGGCCGACGCGCATCCGGCCGGGATCACCGTGGGGTGCGACGGCAATCTATGGTTCAGCGAGTATGACGACGAGACCGAGGCCGGCGTAAGTCAGATCGGGCGCATCACCCCCAAGGGGAAGGTCACCGAGTTCTCGGCCGGTATCACCGGGGCCCCGTCGGGGATCACCGCCGGCCCCGACGGCAACCTCTGGTTCACCGAGACGCAGAACGGCCAGATCGGGCGGATCGACCCCGGCCCGTCGGCGAAGCCGCGAGGCAAGCACGGCCCGACGCTGCCGCCGGCCTGCCCGGGCGCCCCCAAGAGCTGAGCCAAGCAGCTCAGCCTCGTCGTGGCAGTGCTGCTCGACCAGCCGGGATCGCGGAAATGGTGGAGGTGATGGGACTTGAACCCACGACTTCTACGTTGCGAACGTAGCGCTCTACCGGGCTGAGCTACACCCCCGAAGGGCGATCATCGTACCCGCCCGGGTACTTCCGGGATGCGGTCGCTACCAGGACGCAGTGCGACGCAGCGCGAGGACGTTGGCCCCGCGTGGTGCTTCGACGTGCGACGGCATCGCCTGGCGATGACGCGCCGAGTCGATCGAGTGCACGTTCGTCGCCACACCGAGCGGCTGACCCATGGGACGCGTGCCCTGACCGACCATCTGGTTGCGGGCCTTGTACTGGAGCAGCAGGTAGACGTAGCCGCCGAGCAACGCGTCGGCGAGCAGGTTCAGCACCCAGAACAGCATGCTGCCGGCGAAGAACGCCATGAGGAAGGTGAGGCCTGCCGCGGCGAGGAGGCCGATGAGGACGTCGCGGCGGCGGCGCTGGGTCGGGCTCATGCCGCCACCGCCCGAAGCCTGGACCGGACCCATCGGCGTGGAGGGCGTCGGACCGCCGATCGGGCCCATGAGGGGCTGGAGCGGCGGGAGACCGGCGTCGGACTGACTGCCATGGCCGAGACCGGCCCGGAGCTTGCCGACGAAGTCGCCGATCCCACCCGGCGAAGCCCCGGCTTCGTTACGGGAACGCAGGATCGGCGGCAGCAGGACTGCCGCCCAGAGGACTACCAGGACCAGGATGACGAGAATCGCCACGGTGGTGTGGTTCCCCTTCGGATCGCGGATGTTGCCGGGCGCGGGACCTCAAGGGTCCTACGAGTGAGTGGCCTCATGGTAACCGGACGGGGTACCCATAGGTCAACCCGCAGGGCGAAAGAATCGCGTCAATCTCCGAATTCGCGGTCGGACGGGCGCCGATAGTGGCCGGATCGGCCCCCAGTCTTCTCCCAGAGGGCCAGGTCGCTGATCGTCATCCCCCGGTCGATCGACTTGCACATGTCGTAGATCGTGAGCGCCGCCACCGAGCACGCCGTCAGGGCCTCCATCTCGACCCCGGTGCGGTCGACCGTCTCGACGTGGGCCTCGACCTCGACGTGGGCCTCCTCGATCCGGAAGTTCACGAGCACCGAGCCGACCAGGAGCGGGTGACACAGCGGGATCAGGTTGGGGGTCTGCTTGGCGGCCTGGATCCCGGCCACCCGAGCCACGGCCAGCACGTCGCCCTTGGTGATCGCGCCGCTGGCGACGGCCGACGCGGTCTCGGGGGCCATGAGGACCCGGCACCGGGCGACGGCTCGCCGGTGGGTCGGCTCCTTGGCTGTGACGTCGACCATGCGGGCACGCCCGAGCGGATCGAGATGCGTGAACTCCGAGGCGGTCACGGCGCCCGAGTGTAGGGGGCGCTCACGTGAGGGCTTACCCGCCGATCTGGCTCATGGACCGCGCCGGGCGGATGAAGTCGACCTTCCCGATGTGGTGCCCGGCCCACTTCGTGCCGACCGCGGCGGTGATCGCGGCGGCGAGCTCGTCATCGGTCCCCCCGTCGCGCAGCACCGCGCGCAGGTCGGTCTCGTCGAGCGCGAACAGGCACGTGCGGAACTTTCCCTCCGCGGTGATCCGAACCCGGTCGCAGTCGTCGCAGAAGGGTTCGGTGACGCTCGGGATCACGCCGACGTCGCCGATCCCGTCGGCGTAGCGGGCAAGTCGCGCCGGTTCGGGATGGCTCGACGCGGGGCCGGATGATCGAGGGGCAGGCTCCAACGGGAACACCGCGTCGACCGCGTCGAGGATCTCGTGCGCCGGCACGACACCCTCGCGCGTCCACTCACCCTGGGCGTCGAGCGGCATGAACTCGATGAAGCGCACGCCGACTCCCTTGGCGCGCCCGAACGCCGCGAGTTCGACGACCTCGTGGTCGTTCACGCCCCGGATCACGACGACGTTGAGCTTCACCGGGGTGAGCCCGGCGTCGAGCGCGGCGTCGATGCCGGCCAGCACCCGGTCGAGCTCGTCGCGCCGCGTGAGCTCGCGGAAGGTCTCACGGTTCAACGAGTCGATCGAGATGTTGACCCGCCCGAGCCCGGCTTCGGCGAGGCGATGGGCCAGCTCGGGGAGACGAACGCCGTTCGTGGTCATGGCGAGGTCGACGGCGAGCGGCGCGAGCATCTCGAAGAGCCGGGGGAGGTGGGCCCGGACGGTCGGCTCACCCCCGGTCACGCGGATCGCCTGGAACTCCCAGCGCTCCACGCAGACCCGGGCGATTCGGGCCTGCTCCTCGTAGGTGAGCAGCTCCGAGCGGTTCATCCACTGCATCCCCTCTTCGGGCATGCAGTAGGTGCAGCGGAAGTTGCAGCGGTCGGTGATCGAGATGCGCAGATCCTTGACCCGTCGGGCGAAGGGGTCGATCAGCTGCTCGCTCCCATGCTCTCTTGCCGGCTCGGCCACGGAGCCCAGGCTACCGGTGCTGCTCCTTGGCGTTTCCGGGGGCTGACAGATGACCACTCTCTGTGGCCCAGTGATCACGTTCCGTCGAAGAGACGGGACGAGCAACCGATCTACCGCTCTCGGGGAGGCATCGATCCGTCGGCCACCAACTGGTCGCTAGGGCTGACGGGGAGCCAGGCGAAACCGGCCCCAGTACTTCTGGGTGCCGGTTGCCCTCGTTTCGGAACACAACACGAGACGAGGTGCGAGCCATGGCTCGAACATCGAACGCTTCCCCACTTCTTCGCTCAGTCCGTCGCCCGGTCCGTCGTGTCGGTGGCGCCCTGGCGGGCGTCACGCTGGTAGCGGTCCTCGCCGGGTGCGGGGCGCCCCCTACGGGTCGCAACAGCCCGGAGAGGCGACCAGCACCGGTGGCTCCCTCGACAGTGAGGTCATCCTGTCTGCGAGTCGGGCACGGTCACCCACGCGAACGGCGTCGAGACCTCGTCGTCGGTCGCAATCCGCGTGCGGAGGCCGGCTCTCGGGGAGCCGGCTCAGTGATCGGGCGGGCTGTCGAGGAGCATGACGCGGACCGCTTCGCCGGCCGCGACACCGTCGCCGTCGGGGAGCAGCGCGAGGCCGTTGGCCGGCGCGGTGGCCGAGAGCACATTGCTCGACTGGTCACCGGTGCTCCCGGCGACGTACCCGTCGCCGTGCCAGCGCACGAGCACCCGATCGAGGTGGAGCTTGCCGTCGGGTCGGCGCGTGAAATCGTGCGCCGCGGTGGCCAGCACCTCGGGGCGAAAGCGATCCGCGTGTCCCGCCATCTGGAACAGGGCGGGTCGTGCGAACAGCTCGAAGCTCACGAGTGACGAGACCGGGTTGCCCGGAAGCCCGAACACGGGCACGCCGCGCACCACGCCGAAGGCGAGGGGCTTGGCCGGTTTGATCGCGACCTGGCGCCACTCGAGCGCACCGAAGCGATCCAGCGCGGCCTTCACGAAGTCGTAGTCGCCGACCGACACACCGCCGCTGGTCAGCACCGCGTCACAGCGGTCGAAGGCGTCCTCGAGCAGAGCCACGATGCGGTCCTCATCGTCACGGGCGACGCCCAAGTCGATCGGCTCGAGCCCTGCTTCCCGCACGAGCGCGAGCATCATCGGCCGGTTCGAGTCGCGGATCTGACCCATCGCGAGCGGCCCGGACTCGACGAGCTCGTCGCCGGTCGAGAGCACGCCGACCCGGGGACGGCGGAACACCCGTACCGTCGTCGCACCGACGCTCGCGAGCACCCCGACATGCCCGGCGCGCAAGCGTGTGCCCGGCTCGAAGACCGACTGGCCCGCGGTGAGGTCCCCGCCCGCGGGGCGCACGTGCCGACCGACCGGCACCTCGACCTCGACGAAGACGCCTTCCCCGGTGCCGTCGCCGTCGCGGCGTGTGCGCTCGACCATCGCGATCGCGTCAGCGCCGTCGGGCATGGGCGCACCCGTCATGATCCGGATCGCTTCGCCCGGGCCGACGGCCACGTCGGGTGCCCGACCGGCCGCGAGGTCGTCGACCACCCGCAGGCGCACCGGCGTGTCGGGAGACGCCCCGGCCGTGTCGGCGGCCCGCAGTGCGTAGCCGTCCATCGCAGTGTTCGCGAACGGTGGCACCGGCTCCGGCGCGACGACTCCCTCTGCCAGGACCGCGCCGAGCGCGTCGCCGAGCGGCACCTCGACGGCGTCGAGCCGAACGACTGCGTCGAGGATCGTCGCCTGGACGTCGCCCAGGGGGACCAGCGGGCTCATACCAGGCCGCGGCGCCGCACGATGTCGACGAGGATCGCGGCGAGCTCGGGGCCGAGGTCGGGGCGGTCGAGCGCGATCTCGACGTTCGCCCGCAGGAAGTCGAGCTTCTGGCCGATGTCGTAGCGACCCTCGGTGAACGAGACGCCGAACACCGGCTGGGACTCGAGCAGCAGCCCGATGGCGTCGGTGATCTGTATCTCCCCGTTGACGCCCGGCGCCGTGCGAGCGATGGCACCGAAGATCTCCGGGGTGAGCACGTAGCGCCCGATGACTGCGAGGTTCGACGGTGCGTCGGCTGGGTCCGGCTTCTCGACGATGCCGCGGACGCGCAGCAACCCGTCGCCCACGACCTCCGCGTCCACGCACCCATAGGCGGAGATCTGGTCGGGCGGCACCTCCATCAATGCCAGGACCGAGGCGCCTTTGCGCTCGTGCACGTCGAGCATCTGCCCGAGGAGATGCGCATCGTCGACCATGATGTCGTCACCGAGCAGGACGGCGAACGAGTGGTCGCCGACGTGCTCGCTCGCCACCGAGATCGCGTGACCGAGGCCCTTGGGCTCACCCTGGCGGATGTAGTGGATGTGCCCGACCTCGGTCGTCGAGCGCAGCTCCTCGACGACGTCGTGCTTACCCTGCTCCTCGAGCGTGTGCTCGAGCTCGAAGTTGCGATCGAAGTGGTCCTCGATCGCGCGCTTGCCCCGGCCCGTGATCACCAGCACGTCGGTGAGGCCGGCTGCCACCGCCTCCTCCACGACGTACTGGATCGCGGGTCGGTCGACGACCGGCAGCATCTCCTTGGGTTGGCTCTTCGTGGCCGGGAGAAACCGCGTGCCGAGGCCGGCGGCCGGGATCACAGCCTTGGTGACGCGGGGCGCGCTCATGGCGCGGACGCTACCCGCGTCCCGGGGTGTCGCCGCCGAGTCCGAGCTCCTCCCCACGCACGAGGCGGCGCAGGTTCGAGAAGTGCCGCACGATCACGACCGCGGCCAAGCCGCCGGTGACGAAGAGGTCGAGCTTGCCACCACCGCGCAGCAGGACGATCACCGGGAACAGCGCCGCGCACACGACCGACGCGATCGACGCCTTGTGCAGGCCGCGTGCAATCGCGACCCACACCACCGCGAGCACGGCGAGCACGAACGGGAAGACGACGGCCGCCACGCCGGCTGCGGTCGCGACGCCGCGCCCGCCCTTGAAGTGACGGGTGACCGGGAACACGTGCCCGAGCACCGCGGCGACGCCCAGGACGTAGGCGCCGCGATGCCCGTCGAGCGCGAGACCGACCGCAGCCGCGATTGCACCCTTGCCCATGTCGAGCAGCAGGACGACGGCGCCGGCCTTCCAGCCCATGAGTCGCACGATGTTGGACGCGCCCGGGTTCCCGCTGCCTTCCTGGGTGACGTCGCGTCCGGCGCGCCGGGCGACCAGCGCGGCGCTGGGAAACGTGCCGAGGAGGTAGGCGACGGGCACGAGCAGGAACATCGGGATCACTCCGCCAGTCTGCCGCCTGATCGGTGTGCCCGCCTCGTCACCGGCCCGAGCTCCCCGGTGCGGGCAGCGGCGGCCAGCGGGAAGTGTTGGAGGTCGGGTAGCGTTAGCAGTCGTAGGTCGCGAGTGCCAGCGGCTCGAACCCGAACTCCGAG
>JALHSW010000642.1 GCA_022865365.1 Acidimicrobiia bacterium
CGCGGCCGGCGAGGTGGGTCGCATACTCGCGACAGGCTCGTTCAGCCCCACCGGCGACGGCCTCGCCGTACCGCTGCACGACGAAGAGCAGCCGCATCAGGTTGCGAACTCCAACACGAGGTCCACGAAGTCGCGCTCCAGATGCTCCGGTCCGAAGCTCGCGAGGCGGGCCCGCCCCCGGGCCGAGAGATCCGCCCGGAGCGCGGCGTCCTCCAGCAGCTCCGCCATCGCCTCGGCGACGAGGGTCGGTGACGGATCAGGGGGGAGCAGGAAGCCGGCACCGCCGAGCGTCTCCGGAATCGCGGCGCGATCGCACGCGAGGATCGGGAGATCGAAGGACATCGCCTCCAGCAGCGGGATGCAGAAGCCCTCGTGAGCGCTCAACGTCACGAAGAGGTCGGCGCGCTCGTAGAAGGCGACGAGCTCATCGGTGCGCACCCGCCCGGGGAGCATGGCGGTGTTGAGCCCGAGCGTGCTCACGAGCCGGTCGAGGACGGAGACGTAGGGCGCGAGGCGCCTCGGTCCTGCCGCGATGAAGTTCGCATCGGGCCGGAGGTACGTGACGAGGATGTGGCAGGCGAGCAGCAGTTGCTCGACGCGCTTGTGGGGCAGGAGCTGGCCGACGAAGAGCACAACGGGCCCCTCGACGGAGTGGCGCAGATGGTGCTGCATGGAGAGGCTCGGCGGTGTCGCCCGCAGGTCGCCGACCGCGATGGCCGGTGCCATGACACGCACGTCCGGGTAGCCCATCGCCATGAGCTCGTGCGCGTTGTACGCCGAGTCCGCGACCGCGGCGACAACCCTCGGGCGCAGGGCCTCGAGCTCCGCTCGCCCCAGCGCGAGCAGATCAGCGAACTCGGGGGCGAACGCGCGGTACGGACCGTCAGGTGACACGTTGTGGTACATGACGACGACGCGCTCAGGTCGGCGCATGAGGAACTCGAACACGCGCGGCTCACCGATCGACGCGTGGAAGACGAGCAGGTCGTCGTCGCTGCGGGGTTCGTGCTCATACGTGTCCAAGGAGGCCACCTGACCCTCGGCGTCAGGGTCGACGTGGAGGGCGAAGATCTCCGACTTGACATGCTCGAGCAGCGCGACCCGATACCGCAGCGCGACCTGGCTGATCGCGTCCCCGGGCGACGCGCCGACAAGTATCTGGTGGACCGCCATCGCCTCAGCGCGTGGCGATCAGGGCGTAGTCCTGCGGGCCGAACAGCACCTCGTTGAGCCGTCGGACGACCGGGTTCATCACCTCGGCCGACGGATCGTCTACGGGGATCTCCGACAAGCGGTCTTCGTCGCGGGGGAGCGAGCGCCACTCGGTCCGCACGTCGGCGAAGCCCGCCTCTCGAGCGAGGAACTCCAGGTAGAACGGGTGCACCAGGCGGAGGTGCGTCGGGTCGAGATAGAACGCGTGCCCGAAGACATACAGCGACAGCGGGTTCACCGTCTCGACGATCAGTCGACCGCCGTCGCGCAGCTTGCTGGCCGCGAGCGGGACGAGGTCGGCAATCTGCTGCGGGCTGAGGTGCTCGATCACCTGGATCAGCACGATGCCGCCCAGGTCGGCATCAGGAAGCCCGGCGAGGGTCGTGAGGCCGTCAGCCTCGCTCACGTCGAGGCCGCGTCGCGACGCGTCCCGAGCGAGCTCGGGATCCAGCTCGACTCCCCGAGCCTCGACTCCGCGCTCGGCGAGCAGGTCGAGGATTTCACCCCGCCCACAGCCGATGTCGAGCACGGGCGCGCAGCCGTCGAGGCGCTCGATCAGGTCGCGATAGCGGTCGAGGATTTCCTCACGGCCGCCCCGGAACGCGGCCTCGAACGCGTCGTTGGTGAACCACGGGCGAAACCACGTCGGGTCCCGGTGCGCGGCGAGCTCGGCGACCCGGCGTTCCACCTCGAGCTCGGTGAAGTGCACCGTCGAGACATGGTGTTCGTTCTGGGCGACAAGTTCGAGCAACCGTCGAAATGTGGCATCGACGTGGTACTCGAACTCTCGGATCTCGTCGAGCGCGCGGGTCACCGTCGTCGCGTACTCGCCCATCTGTCGTCGCAGCTCGTCGGCGTGGCGGACGACGAACGGGTTCAAGGCTCGGTGGGCGACCCGTCCGCCCGGCATCCGGGATTCGATCGGAGCTTGACGCGGCTCGAAGTGGCCCAGCCTGCGAACCTAGTCGATCCGCTCCCCGAGACGGGAGGCCGGGTCGCGGCCGAGGCTCGAACGCGCGTTGACGATGCGCTCGTAGTGCGCGGCGAGCTCCACTTCGAGGTCGTCGGGGTAGGTTCCGTCGGCGCGGCGGCGCTCGATGCGCTGCTGGAGTCGCTCGAGGACGTCGTCGAGAGCAGCCGACCCCTCGGTCACCTTGCCGCGCGCCCGAGCTGTTCCTGGTCGACCAGGATGTCGACAGGGAGGTTCACGCGGCCCTGCGTGCGGCCCGGATTCATCACCTGGAACTGGTCGTGCTGCTCGCGCCAGTCGAAGACCGTCCCCCCGTCGATCGTTGTCGTTCCCACGGAGACCTTGTAGGTACCGTCGAGCAACGGGACCGAGGCGAAGCGGAACGAGACCGAGCCCGGTCCGGGGATCACCCCGAGCTCATCGCCGCGCACCGCCGTGCTGCTCCCGAACACCAGGTGGCCTTCCTCGTCGTGGATCGCGATCCCGAAGCTCACGTCGGCGGTGTCGATGAATGACTCGAAGGCGACGCGGATGACGAGAGGCGCGTCGGGCAGCAGGTGATCATCACCGCGCTGGGGATACTCGATCGTCACATCCTCGATCCGGATCTGGAAGGTGCGTCGCTGCTCCTGCTCGTTGATCGGCGCGACCCCGCCGGGCAGATCTTCGGGCTGCGCATCGTAGGCCAGGTGCCGCAGCAGGTGCTCGCGATAGCTCCGCACGGCTTCTCCGGGTTCGCCCAAGGTGACAAGGTCGCCGTGATCGAGCACAGCGGCTCGCTGGCACAGCTGGCGCACCGAGTCGGCGGCGTGAGTCACCAAGAGGATCGTGTGGCCGTCGCGCTGGAACTGACGAATCCGATCGGTGCACTTTCGTTGGAACGCCTCGTCGCCCACCGCGAGGACCTCGTCGATGATGAGCACATCGGGATCGACGTTGACGGCGACTGCGAAGCCGAGCCTGGTGTACATGCCCGACGAGTAGAAGCGCACCTGGGTGTCGATGAACTGCTCGAGCTCGGCGAACCCCACGATGTCGTCGAAGCGCCGCTCGAGCTCACGCTTGGGCATCCCGAGGATGGCGCCGTTCAAGAAGATGTTCTCCCGGCCCGTGAGCTCGGGTTGGAAGCCTGCGCCGAGCTCCAAGAGCGCGGCGACGCGGCCCCGGATCTGAACCTCGCCGGTCGTCGGTCTCAGGATGCCGCTGATGCACTTGAGGAGCGTCGACTTGCCCGACCC
>JALHSW010000643.1 GCA_022865365.1 Acidimicrobiia bacterium
AGCTTCGACGAGATGAAGGACTACAGCGGTGAAGGGCTCGGCGGCCTCGTCGGCCTGTTGCTGTCGATCTTCTGCGGGATCATCACGATGTTCGTGCTGCCGGCCGAGGTCGGGAACCTGTACGAGCGCGACGGCAAGGACAAGCCGATCAGCGGCATGACGGGGTTCTGGAACCTGCTGCCGATCATCGGGACCCTCGTGTGGTTGTGGAAGGTCCAGGGCCACCTCAGCGACTTCTGGGAGTCGAAGGGCGCGACCAGGGACTGACCCGCTAGCACCGAGCACGCGACGGGCGGCCCACACCTCGACCGGAGGTGGGGCCGCCCCTCTCGCGTTTCGGGTCAGGCCGGAGCCGCGACCGCCTGCCCGCTCAGGGTCTTGTACGCGTAGGCGATCGCGATCGCCGAGATGCCGTACGTGAACAGCAAGCCGACCCCGCAGGCGAGCAGCCCGACGAAGTTGATCAGCATCAGGAGCAGCGCGAGCCCGAACAGCTGCCAGCGATACCCCTTGGTGATCTCGGCCGACCGCTTCAGCGCGTCGATGGCGCCGAGCTCGGGATGCTGCACGATCGCGAAGCCGAAGTAGTGGAAGACGACGGCGAGGATGATCCCCGGGATGATGCAGAGCACGAGCCCGACGAACACTGCGATCCCGAAGAGGATCGCCGCGACGAGGTAGTTGAGGAACCCGTCGGTCTCGAGGAGCATCGACACTTCGGGCTTGCGGCTCTCGCAGACGGCGAGCGAGGCCCGGATGAGTCCCATGGCGAGGACGATGCCGACGACGAAGCTCAGCATCTGGAGCACCACTCGGGCGATCACGCCGTTCGTGCCGCTCCCGACGATGTTGATGAGGAACTGGATGACGAAGATCACCAGCGTGATGAGGACCATCGGGCCCACGTTCTTCCAGTAGGCGTTCCAGCCGTAGGAGATCGCGTCCCCCACGTTGAATGCCGCACCACTCCCCGGCGCGCCGGAGGGCGGAGGCGGCGGACTCCCCGGAGGTGGCGGTTGCGGTGGTGGTGGTGTCTGGCTCATTGGATGCTCCCCGGCGCGGCGACGGGCGGATTCGGCGCCTGCAAGTTCAGATGGGTCGGCCGGTCGCGTACTTGAAGATCTGCCAGGTCCACATGAGACCCATCACGGTGACGATGAGCCAGACCGGGACCACGACCTTGCGGGTACGCCATTGGAACAGCAGGAGCACCGCGAGCGCGACGGCGAGGTACGACGCCGGGTTCATCAGCAGGGCATGGGCGAAGTCGCCGTGGACGAGTGACGTCACGCCGCGCGTCATGCCGCACATGGGGCACGGAATGCCGGTGACCGTCTTGAGTGGACACGGCGGCACGAACTCGAACGGGATCAGCGGGCGCACCGCGGCGACGCCGAGCATCCCTGCGCCGGCGATGCGGATCTCGCGCAGGTCGAGCGTCGTGTTCCCACCGAACTGGCGTGTCACCGTTCGCGACATCTTCTGGGTCAGTGCCACGATGGCATCGTAGCGAGCGATGAGGGACAGCAGGTCTTCGCCGTGGCGTGCCCCTCGTTTCGCTCAGCTGCCGCTCGAGGCGGCGATCGCGACGATCCAGATGAGGAGGTACAGGATCGCGAGCCCCACACCGATCCAACCGAGGACGATGCCGGCGATCGCCATGCCTCGCCCGCTCTGGGTTCCACCGGCCTCGTCGATCTGGCGGCGGGACATGTAGCCGAAGATCAGGGCGAGGATCGAGCCGATACCGCAGATGAACACGATCCCGAGCACGAGCGACGCGATCGCCATCCCGTTCGTGGAGGACGACTCCTGGTCGGACCCGGCTGCATCTGACCCCCGGGCGGAGGCGGAGGCGGAGGCGGAGGCGGAGGCGGCGGAGGTGGGGCACCGGGGCCGTCAATCGAGGACATGTGAGCCTCCCTGTTGCGCGAGCGATGTGTTGCCTACTGCCTATCCCCTGCGGGTCAGGGTGTCGACCCCGATGGTCAACGACCTCCCGGCCCGGTCTCGGTTGACGCGTGGCACAGACGCAGGTAGGAACCGTGAACCAATCGCGTCGACCGAACAGGTGGTCTTGATGTCGCAGTCCCCTCCCCCTCCCCCTCCCCCTCCCCCTCCGGCAGCCGCGGGAATCCCACCTGCGAAGACCAACGGCTTCGCGGTTGCGTCACTCGTGCTCGGGATCATTCCCTGTTGTACCGGGGTCCTTGCGATCGTCTTCGGCTTCATCGCCAAGAACCAGATCAAGAATTCCGGTGGAACTCAGACCGGTGATGGCATGGCGACCGCCGGCATCGTCCTGGGATTCGTGTGGATCGCGCTGTACATCATCCTGAACCTCGTGGGCGCGGTCTCGTACAACTTCTCTTCGAACTAGCGCATCGCTCGCGCAGCAGGGAAACGAACATGTCCTCCATCGATGGCCCCGGTGCGCCACCGCCACCGCCTCCGCCTCCGGGCGGTCAATGGCAGTCATCGGGTCCGATCCAGGGCCCGGCCCGCAACAACGGGATGGCCATCGCATCGCTCGTCTGCGGCATCGCGAGCTTCCCGGTGCTCGGGTTCTGCTTTCTCGGCTTCATCCCTGCGGTGCTCGCGATCATCTTCAGCTTTGTCAGCAAGAGCCAGATCGCACAGTCAGGCGGCACGCAGACGGGTGGGGGCATGGCCACGGCCGGGTTGGTGCTCGGCATCATCTGCATCGTGCTCTCGATCTTCGTGGTCGTGGCCATCGCTTCGTCGTGACGCTGGGCTGATTGGCTACGGCGTGAGCGGACGGGCGGCGGCGCTCGCCTCGTCGAGCACGGCGCCGTAGGTGAGGTACGGACCCCACACGACCACGCCGGCGGGGCCGACGGCCTTGTCGATCTCGCCGTGGTCGTGGATGTACCGCGCGAACGATCGCCACAGCGCGCGCTGTCGCCACCCCTTGTCGGTCAGCGTGTAGCCGCTCACGAACGAGATGATGTAGCCGACGATCATCGCCCCGAACACCATCGCGAAGTACACGACCGGCTGGGTGAAGAAGAACACCGACATGCCGACGCCGGTCGTGATCAGCGCACCCGACAGCGACGCCAACGGCATCCACCGCTCGACCAACCCCATGCCGCGCGCCCGCTTCACCAGGTCGCGACGGTAGGTACGCCACCAGCGGATCGGCTGCCTCCAGATGTGGGCCCCCTCGAGCACCCCTTCTGGGGTTGCCAGCGCGCGGAGCTCGTTGAGCACGAGCTGCTCGCTCTCGTTCACCCCCATCGCCTCGAGCGGGACCTTGATCACGACCCTGTCGCCGTACTCCCGGAGGTCGATCGCCTCGCGCCGGGCGAGATCGAGCACGGTGCCGGCGACGGCGGTCTTGGCGGGACGCCCCTCTCCGTCGAGCACGGCGACGATCGCGGGATCGACCGCGGTCGGGGGATCGCTCAGATGATCGGGCACGTTGCCCACGACGCGCTTGCGCTCACGCAGGCGCCGCACGAGCCCGACGACGACGATCGCCCAGAAGATCGCCGGGAGACCGAAGGCGACGGCGGTGAGGATCCAGCGGCCGAGCTCGGCCTGGTTGTCGAGCCCGCCGAGGGTCGCCTCCGTCGATGTGTCCGCCTGGTCCCGAGCCGCCTGCTCGGTGGCGAACGGTCCGGCAGACGCGATCGGCGTCGGCGCCATCGCCGAGAGCCACGCCTCGGGGAGCGCGACATCGAGCGAGTGGCTCGGCTGCCAGATGGGTGCCTGGGCCGAGAACGTGACCGCCGATCCCTCGGCCGCGACCGAGCGGTCCCGGCCGCCGTGAAGATGCGCGTCGACCGGTCCTGGTGTCCCTTCCGGGAGCACCAGCGTCCCGGACAGGTCGACGTCGGGGTCCTGGCGTGATGCATCCTCGGGCGACGCGAGCACATCGAGTCGAACGACGCCGATGTCGCTGTAGCGGCCCGCGGCGCCCAGCTCGTCGTACGCGACCGTTGCGCGCTCGGCGCGCACTCGCAGCTCCGGCTCGACGGTGCCTTGCGTCGGGGTGACCGGCCGGCCGTCGAGGGTGACGTTGCGGATGCCTCCGACGGCGTCGATCGCCTGGGGCGTGAGTGACTCGTCGACGAGGTCCTTCGGGAGCGCGAGCGTCCCGCCCTCGCCGGACGCGAAGCGGTAGCGCTGCTCGACGTGGACGACGCCATCGGGCGCCAGCGTCGCGGTGACGGTGACCGCGTCGATCTCCGACTGGCGCCCGTCGAGGTCGAACTCGATCTCGGGCCGACAGCCGGCGAGGACCAGGACCCCGAAGATCGGGAGCCCGAAGATCAGGACCCTGAGGATCGGGACGCCGCGGAACCGGGCGATGCGACGGGCGTGCACGCCAGAAGGATGGCGCAGATCCCGTTGCGCTTACAGCATCCCGGTCTGGAGCGAGGTGTCGTGGGAGACGTCTAGAGCGAGCGCACGATGGCGGCGTCGCCCTGGCCGCCGCCGCCGCACAGCGCCGCGGCACCCGTGCCGCCACCCCGACGGCGCAGCTCGTTC
>JALHSW010000644.1 GCA_022865365.1 Acidimicrobiia bacterium
GACACAGGCAGGTCGGTTCCTCCGAGCCAGCCGACCCGCGGAGCGGTCAGCGGTCGCTGCTGCGGGATTCGTGTGGGGGACGGCGGCGTCGCGTCCGCCGTTCATGGCCACTATCTCGCTGTGGAGCAGCGATGAAGCCGCCCTGGATCCAACCGGTCAGCGCAACGGGGTGGTCCTGTTGACCTGACCGTTGGAGGTGGCCATGGCCAGGTTGGGTCGTCCGGGGATGTCGGATGAGAGGAAGCGGGAGCTGTGGGATCGCTGGAAGGAAGGCGAGTCGATCAGCGAGATCAGCCGAGCGATGGGGAAGCCGGCGGGTTCTGTGTTCACGATCCTGCGATCGAACGGCGGTGTCGTGCCTGCGCCACGGCGGCGGCGTGAGGGACACCTCAGCGTCGAGGAACGCGAGGAGATCTCGCGTGGCCTCGCTCGCGGCGAGTCGCTCCGGGCGATCGCTCGAGCGTTGCGCCGGCCGCCCTCGACAGTCTGTCGAGAGGTGAACCGCAACCGAGGCCGCAGTCGCTATCGCGCCGCCGACGCACATGACCGGGCCTGGTATCGAGCTCGGCGACCGAAGCCGTGCCTGCTTGCCCGCAACCCGATCCTGGGGCGCTTCGTCGCTGACATGCTGGCCGAGGACTGGTCGCCGCAGCAGATCTCGGGGTTCCTGGCCGAAATGACCGAGCCCGGGTCGGAGATGCGAGTGAGTCACGAAACGATCTACAAGACCTTGTTCATCCAGTCCCGAGGCGTGCTGGCCAAGGAGTTGACCAAGCATCTGCGGAGCCGACGACCGATCCGCAAGAACAAGCACAATGTCACCACGGGCCAACACCGATCGCAGATCAAGGCCGCCGTGTCGATCCGTGAACGCCCGCCCGAGGTTGAGGATCGGGCCGTCCCGGGCCACTGGGAAGGCGACCTCCTCCTCGGCCGAGGAGTCACCCAGATGGCGACCGTCGTCGAACGCGCGTCGCGCTTCACGGTGCTGGTCCAACTCGACGGCCGCGACATGGCAACGGTCGCCGAGTCGCTGTCCGCGAAGATGAACGAGCTCCCCGTCGAGCTACGAAAGTCGCTCACCTGGGATCGTGGCATGGAGCTCGCCAGCCACCACGACGTGACCGCGTGGACAGGACTCGACGTCTACTTCGCCGACCCGAGAAGCCCGTGGCAGCGAGGCACCAACGAGAACACGAACCGGCTGCTTCGCCAGTACTTCCCGAAGGGCGTCACGATGGCCGGCCTCACCCAAGACGACCTCGACACCGTCGCGCTCAAGCTCAACTCCCGGCCGCGCAAGACCCTCGGCTACCGGACCCCCGCCACCGCCCTCGAGCAACTGTTGCGCTGAGTGTTTGAACGTGCTGCTGCCGCCTACGCGTATGGAGATCCGGACGCCGGGCACCCGCGTGCGATCACGAAGCAGCGCCGCAAAGACTTCCATCACGAGTCAGCCTTTGTCCGCTTCGCCCCGCTGGCCATCACCGGTTCGGTCCGAGGCATGCCA
>JALHSW010000645.1 GCA_022865365.1 Acidimicrobiia bacterium
AGCCTCGCATCCGGCGACGATGTCTTCGTCGGACCCCAGCGCGGCGACCGCCCAGGGGGCGAACGGGTGTGCCGCACCGGACGTGACGAGCGGTATCCGGCGCTTGAGTGCACAGGATGCACCGGCCTCGAACGGCGAGTGTGGAGCCTCGGTGCGCTCACGAGTGTCGAGCACGACGTCGACCGGCGCGACCTCGAGTGGGCAGCCGCGCTCATCGGTGAGTGCCGCGCACGGGAAGGCCGACTGACCTGACTCGGTGCACCGCACCACCTCGTGGCCGGCATCTCGCAAGCGCTGTTCGGCGTTGTCGATCGAGCGTGGAAGTGTTCCGACCACGAGCACGCGCATGATTCCCCCTCTAGATCTCTTGCACGATGAAGGCGGCGAACATCATGGTGGCGAACCCGAAACCACGCGGGTCATCTCGTCGCGGCGTCACCGTCTCCCGTCCCCATTCCTGTCGGGGGCTTGTCAAGCCACAATCGCCGACACCGAGCCCGGAGGACAGGGCCGAAAGTCCTGCTCCCGAGGGCCGTCCGGCCGGATGTGCCGGCCAGACCTGTCGATGAGACGTACCGATGGAACCTTTCGATCGGGCCGCGGGACGGGAAGTCGCCGTACACTTCGGCCGTGGCCCCCCCGGTGCGAGTGTTCCTGCTGGACGACCATGAAGTGGTGCGCCGGGGCCTTCGCGAGCTGCTGGAGTCCGAAGACGACCTCGAGGTTGTCGGTGAGGCGGGCACCGCAGCCGAGGCACTGGCCCGAATCCCACCGACCCAGCCCGATGTGGCCGTGCTCGACGTCCGCCTGCCCGACGGCAACGGCGTCGAGGTCTGTCGCGAGGTGCGCGCCCGCCACCCCGAGATCCACTGCCTGATCCTCACCTCGTACTCAGAGGACGAAGCACTGTTCCAGGCGATCATGGCCGGCGCTTCGGGCTACCTGCTCAAGCAGGTGAAGGGCACGGACCTGGTCGACGGGGTACGTCGGGTCGCCTCCGGTCAGTCGCTGCTCGACCCGTCGGTCACCGCAGCCGTCCTGGAACGGCTCCGCAAGGGACCCGAGACCGACGACCGCGTCGCCAGCCTGACCGATCAGGAGCGGCGCATCCTCGACCTGGTCGCCGACGGCCTGACGAATCGTCAGATCGCCGAGCAGGTGCACCTCGCCGAGAAGACCGTGAAGAACTACGTGTCGAACATCCTCAGCAAGCTCGGTATGCAACGACGAACGCAAGCCGCCGTCTATGCCGCCGGCCTGCGCGGGTCCGGCACCACGGCAACGTAGGCCCGGGACATGGCCGACCCGCCCCTCTCCTCAGGAGGAGGGGAACAGCAATCGGTGCTCGACGCGATGCTCGCCGTCACGACAGGCCTGAGCCTCCCTGCGGTCCTCCAGCGCGTGATCGTCGCGGCATGCTCGCTCGTCGACGCGCAGTACGGAGCACTGGGTGTCATGGACGAAGGGAACGCGCTGTCGGAGTTCCTCACTTTCGGCGCGCCCGACGGCATGGCCGAAGCGATCGGGCACCGCCCCGAGGGCCTCGGCATCCTCGGACTCCTGATCGCCGAGCCCGAGCCGATTCGACTCCGCGACCTGACCAAGCACGCTCGATCGTCCGGGTTCCCACCGCACCATGTGGAGATGCGCTCGTTCCTCGGAGTGCCGATCAAGATCCGCGACGCCGTGTTCGGCAACCTCTACCTCTGCGAGAAGCGCGGTGCCGACGAGTTCACGGAGGAGGACGAGGCACTGGCGGTATCTCTCGCTGCCGTCGCCGCAGTTGCCATCGACAATGCGCGCCTGCACGCGCGGCTCCAGGACTTGGCAGTGATCGAAGACCGCGAGCGCATTGCTCGCGACCTCCACGACAAGGTCATCCAACAGCTCTTTGCTACGGGTATGGGCCTCCAGGGGCTCACCCGCGCGCTCGACGAGACTGCCGCGGCGAAGGTCGCTCAGGCCGTCGACGAGCTCGACGCGGTCATCGCCGAGATTCGTGCCTCGATCTTCGACCTCGAAGCCCGACCGGCGAGCCGCCCCAACCTCAGCGCGGCCGTCCTGAACCTGGTGGACAGGATCGTGCGCGATTCGGACGTCGAGCCGACCGTTGCCATCGAAGGGCCCCTGCACGCCCGTGTCGCCCCCGAGCTCGGAGAGGACCTCCTGGCCACGAGTCGCGAGCTCCTGACCAACGTCGTCCGCCATGCGAACGCAAGGCGCGTGGAGGTCCGCATCGACGTGACCGACGACCTCGTGCTCGAGGTCCGCGACGACGGATGCGGGATCCCCCCGGAGGGCGAAGCTCGTCCGGGACACGGAATCGCCAACGCCCGCGCCCGCGCGAGCGCTCGGGGAGGCCACGCAACCGTTGCCGCGCACCCCGAAGGCGGCACGATCGCCAGGTGGCGCGTCCCGCTCCCCTGAACGGCATCTCCCGGAGAGAGCCTGAACGGCATCTCCCGGAGAGAGGGGGTCCCGGAGAGGCGGTCCCGGCTCCCGGGGGGCCAAATCCGTCGGTCTTGGGACGTTCGGCCCTGGGATCCTCGCGGCTGGGCCGTCACGCTGCAGAGATGTTCGCCCGGGACTTCGTCCACGTGAATCGGCCGTTCGAGCAGGTCGCGCCCCGGTTCAGCGGGAGCGTGAGCTGGCTCGAGCCGATCGTCGATGCGGCATTGGGTGGCACCCGGCGTGCCCACTGCTCACGAGGCTCACTCCGGCTTCGCGAAAGTTCGCTGCTCGTCCCGCTGACCTTGTTCTTCGACCCCAACCCATCGGTGTTGACGCCGCTGACGGCCGACCTGACCGTCACACCGCTCGACGCCATGCAATGCGTTCTCACGCTCGAGGCACGTCTGCAACCGCCCGCCGGGGTCGAGAGGACCACAGTCCAGCACACCGTGGATTCGGTGCTGCGCGGCGTCCTGCACGGGCTCGTCGAGGTCATCGGTGCCGACCACAGCACAAGAGCCCCCGGCACAGGAGCCACCGCATGACGAACGCCCGGATGACGAACGACGGCTTCCTCGAGGAGATTCCGTACGATGACTGCCTCCAGCTGTTGCGGGTCTTGCCGGTCGGTCGGATCTCGGTCGTCGTCGACACGCATCCGGTCGTGCTCCCGATCAACTACCGGCTCGTCGAGACCAGCGGCCGGGCATGGATCGCGATTCGAACCCGAGCCGGCAGCGTGATCGATCGGGCGCCCACGAACGCCGCGTTCGAGATCGACGGCATCGAGTCGGCCGAACGACAGGGCTGGTCGGTCCTCGTCCGGGGCACCCTCCATCACGTCGACCCCGAAGCCGCCGACTTCCGAGAGCACTTCGACCCCCATCCATGGCTCGGCGACGAGCTCGACTCCTGGATGTTGATCGAACCGTTCTCCATCACCGGACGGCGGCTGTACGGAGCCGAGCCGGACTGGGCCTACGTACCCCACGCGTACCTCTGACCGCCTCCCTTTGAACGCCTCCCTTCAGCGCCGCAGTTGAGCGGCGCCGGAGATGGCGGGGAGTTCGAGCGGACCGAGCGGACCGGGCTTGGCCGCGCACACGGCTGGGATCGCGTTCACGATGCGGTTGGCTGCCGTGGCGTTGCCACCTCCCGCGGCACCGGGCTCGCCTGGCTCGGTGCCGTGCACCGACACCACCAGGTTCGGATGCCCGGTGACACAAACTCGGTG
>JALHSW010000646.1 GCA_022865365.1 Acidimicrobiia bacterium
CCCGGGCCTCCCGGCCCGGTACGCTGGTGCTCGTTCCGCCGCGGTGCGGCATCCGACCCCCGTCGGACCCCGCGCGACGCCTCCGTCGCCCTGCACCGGCATCTCTCCGTGCGCGCCCCCCGTTCTCGGCGGGAGCGCAGGCAAGCCAATCCGACATCCACCGTTCCCGGCGGGTGCCGGTTCCCGTATATCCAGGAGCACCACATCTATGAGCCCAGCTGAGCTCGACCGTTCCACCCTCGATGGCAAGGACCGCGAGCAGCTCCAGGCCATCGCCGGCGCGATCGGCGTGAAGGCGCCGACCCGCATGCGCAAGGCAGAGCTGATCGACGCGATCCTCGGCGGCGCCGATGGCGCGACCAACGCCTCGCCAAATGGTGTGGGCGACGGCGAGGGAGCCGACGCTCCCAGGCCGCGCACGGTCCGCTCGGCGAAGGCGTCCGAGCTCGAGGCCGACTCGATCGACGCGCTCGCGGCCGAACAGGAAGCCATCGCCTCGAGCGGCGACGCCGAGGAGCCCGAGCTCGTCCCCCGCCCGGGGCGGCGTCAGCCGAGCAGCGCCACGACCGGCACCCAGACGACCGGCACCCAGACGACCGGCACCCAGACGAGCGATGCCGGATCCAGCACCGGCTCCCCATCGAGCCGCGGCTCGAGGTCCGGGTCCGGTTCCGGGTCAGGGTCAGGGTCCGGGTCGAGCGTCGCCGTCGATCCCGAGGACGAGCGCGCCTCGTACGGCGACGGCAACCAGAACCGCGGCGGCAACAGCAACCGCCGCCGCCGGCGCCGTGGCCGCGGCGGTCAGTCCGAGGGTGGCGGTGAGCGCGAGCCGCGACCCCAGGGCCAGGGTGGCGGCAGCAACGAGCCCGTCGGCGATCCCGTCGAGGCCAACGGTCTCCTCGAGCTGCGCGACGAGGGCTACGGCTTCCTGCGCACCAAGGGCTACCTGCCGAGCAACGCCGACGTGTACGTCTCGGCGTCGCAGGTCCGTCGCTTCAACCTGCGACGCGGCGACTACCTCCAGGGGTTCTCGCGTCCGCAGGCGAGCAACGAGAAGTACCCGGCGCTCCTGCGCGTCGACACGGTGAACGGGATGACGCCCGACGAGGCGCGCGACCGTGCCCGCTTCGAGGACCTCACCCCGCTGTTCCCGGACTCCCCGCTGCGCCTCGAGCTCGCCGATCACCCCGGTGAGGTGACCGGTCGCATCGTCGACCTGATCTCGCCGATCGGGAAGGGCCAGCGCGGGCTCGTCGTGTCGCCGCCCAAGGCGGGCAAGACCACGATCCTCAAGCAGATCGTGTACTCGGTCGAGCGCAACAACCCCGAGGTCCACCTCATGGTGCTGCTCGTCGACGAGCGGCCCGAAGAGGTCACCGACATGAAGCGCCACGTGATCAAGGGCGAGGTCATCGCGAGCACATTCGACCGCCCGTCCGAGGAGCACACCCAGGTCGCCGAGCTCTGCATCGACCGGGCCAAGCGCCTCGTCGAGATGGGCAGGGACGTGGTGATCGTGCTCGACGGCATCACCCGGCTCGCACGGGCGTACAACCTCGCGGCACCGGCGTCGGGTCGCATCCTCTCCGGTGGTGTCGACTCGACCGCCCTGTACCCACCGAAGCGGTTCTTCGGTGCGGCCCGCAACATCGAAGAGGGTGGTTCGCTCACGATCATCGCGACCGCGCTCGTCGAGACCGGCAGCCGCATGGACGAGGTGATCTTCGAGGAGTTCAAGGGCACCGGCAACATGGAGCTGCGCCTCGACCGCCGCATCGCCGAGCGCCGGACGTATCCTGCGATCGACGTCGAGGCGTCGAGCACCCGCCACGAGGAGCTCCTGTTCGAGCGCGATCAGCTCAACGAGGTGTGGAAGCTGCGGCGCGTGCTCAGCGCGGTCGACGGTGAGGGGGGCGGGTCGGGGCGTGGCCTCGACCTCCTCATCGAGAAGATCCGCACCACCAAGAGCAACGACGAGTTCCTGGCTGAGGTCGCCCAGGCCCCGTCCCTCGGCGCGTAGACCCCAGGCTGGGAACATCCCGCCCGCTCCGACCGCCCGCCTCGACCACTAGATTGGGATCATGAAGACAGACACGCACCCCGACTACGTCACCTGCACGGTGCACTGCTCCTGCGGCAAAGAGTTCACGACCCGCTCCACGGTCCCCTCGATGCGCGTCGAGCTCTGCTCCGAGTGCCATCCCTTCTATACCGGCAAGCAGAAGCTGGTCGACACCGGCGGCCGCGTCGAGCGCTTCCAGCGTCGGTACGCGAAGTCCGAAGCGGCCAAGAAGGCCTGACGCCCGTGCCCGGGGAGTCCGCGCCTCGCTTCATGGGCGGCCAGGCCGTCATGGAGGGTGTGATGATGCGCGGCGCCCGCACCTGGGCGGTTGCGGTGCGTACCCCTGAAGGTGAGATCGAGCTCGCGGTGCACGACGCCCCCACGTGGGCGGAGAAGTGGTCGAACGTCCCGATCGTGCGCGGCGTGATGTCGCTCTGCGAGTCCCTGGCGCTCGGCTTCAAGGCGCTCGCGTGGTCGGCCGACCGTCAGCTTCCCGAAGAGGAGCGCATCTCCTCCAAGGCGATGGGTTGGACGATGGCGTTCGCACTCATCTTCTTCAGCGCCATCTTCCTCGTGCTCCCCGCGTTGGGCACGAGCGCACTCGGTGACCGTCTCGGCGTCGACGGCTTCGCGTACCACCTCCTCGAAGGCGGGATCCGCCTCGGGATCTTCCTCGGCTACCTCGCACTGATCGGCTTGCTGCCCGACATCAAGCGCGTGTTCCAGTATCACGGAGCCGAGCACAAGGCGATCGCCGCGTACGAGAACGACGTCGCGCTCACCCCCGAGTCGGCGCAGCGGTTCACGACCCAGCACGTGCGCTGCGGCACGAACTTCCTCCTCACCGTGATGGTCATGACGATCATCGTGTACTCGTTCGTGGGTCGGCCCGCCCTGCCGTGGCTCATCACCTCGAGGATCCTCCTCCTCCCGCTCATCGCCGGCCTCGCGTATGAGGTGATCCGCTTCTCGGCCCGCCACATGGACAAGCGGTGGGTGCGCGTGATGATGAAGCCGGGTCTGGCGTTGCAGAAGCTCACCACCCGTGAGCCCGACCTCGAGCAGCTCGAGGTCGCGATCGCCAGCTTGCGGGCCGTGTTCACCGCCGACCAGCTCGCCGAGGTCGAGTCCCGTCGGGCCGAGTCGGTCCCTGTGGGTCCAGTGCCGGCGTTCCGCGGCGCCCTCTAGCCCTCGACGCGGCCCACGGCCGAGTGAGCGAACCACGATGAAGTTCGGGCTGTTCTACGAGCACCAGCTCCCGCGCCCGTGGACCGAGGATTCCGAGTACGACCTGCTGCAGCACGCGATCGAGCAGTGTGAGCTGGCTGACGCGCTCGGCATCGACTACGTCTGGGAGGTCGAGCACCACTTCCTCGAGGAGTACAGCCACTCGAGCGCACCCGAGGTGTTCCTCGCCGCGGTCGCGGCCCGCACGTCGCGGATCCGGCTCGGCCACGGCATCGTCCAGACCCCACCACCGTTCAACCACCCGGCGCGCGTCGCGGAGCGGATCGCGACGCTCGACCTGATCTCGAACGGACGCGTCGACTTCGGTTCGGGGGAGTCATCGTCAGAAGCCGAGCTCGGTGGTTTCGGAATCGAGCCCGACGACAAGCGGGCGATGTGGGAGGAGGGGCTGCGGGTCGCGCTCCGCTGCCTCACCGAGGAGCCGTTCACCGGCCACGCGGGGCGCTTCGTCACGATGCCGCCGCGCAACGTGGTGCCCAAGCCGCGCCAGAAGCCACATCCGCCGGTCTGGGTCGCGTGCAGCCGGCGCGACACGATCCTCCTCGCGGCCCAGCACGGCATCGGGGCGCTCGCGTTCGCCTTCGTGGACCCCGAAGAGGCGAACCAGTGGGTCGCCGACTACTGGGCCACGCTCGAGGGCTGTGTGCCGCTGGGTGACGCGGTCAACGCCAACGTCGCGTGCGTCACTCCGTTCATGTGCCACCCCGACGAGGACGTCGCGCTCGCCCGCGGGCTCGACGGCGCGAACTTCTTCGGCTACTCGCTGGCGCACTACTACGTGTTCGGTCGCCACGCGCCGGGGCACACCGACGTCTGGGCCGAGTACGAGACGCGGCGAGCCGAGCAGGGGTACGACCCGGCGGCGGTGGAAGCGGCGCGGGAGCACGGCGACCGGCTCGGGGCCAGGGTGGTGCAAGGGGGCGCGTTCGGTCTGCGCGGCGCGATCGGCACGCCCGACCAGGTCCGCGCCTACCTGCGCCGCTACGAGGAGGCGGGCGTCGACCAGGTGATCCTCTGCGCGCAGGTCGGGCGGACCCGCCACGAGGACATCATGGAGAGTCTCGAGCTCTTCGGACAGGAGGTGCTGCCCGAGTTCGCCGAACGAGACGTTGCCGCGCAGTCGCAGAAGGCACGGCGCCTCGAACCGATCGTGGACGCGGCGCTCGCGCGCAAGCCGGCGTCGGACCACCCGCCACTCCGCAGCGCCGACTACTCGTTCCCTGCGATCCCGCGGGGCATGGCCGACCGGGCCGGCAGCGATGACTTCCAGCGCTGGCTCGACGACTTCGCCGAGAAGAGCGCCAGCGGGGATGCCCCGGCGGCCTTCGAGGACCTGATCGGCTGACCCTGATCGGCTGACCCTGATCGGCTGACCCTGATCGGCTGACCCTGATCGGGCTCACGAGGTCCTGAGACGGGCTTCACACGCCCCTCACAGGCCCAGGAGATGCTCCCGGGGTGAAGACGAGCCCCCGGGAGCAGATCGCGCACGTCGTGCGGCGCGCTTCGATGGGAGCGCACCCCGACCTGGTCGCCGGGCTCGACTCGGTCGACGCGGCCATCGCCCGGGTGCTCGACCTGTCGGGCCCCGCACCCCAGGTGCCGATCGGGGAGGCTCCTGCCTCGATCGACGCCCAGCGCCCGGTCGAGGTCGTGTCCACCATCGGATGGTGGATCGACCAGATGCTCCTGTCGCCGCGTCTGATCGAGGAGCGCCTCGTCTGGTTCTGGCACGACCACTTCGCGACCAGCATCGCGAAGGTCCGCGCGCCCTACCTGATGGCCCAGCAACACGCGACGGTTCGGGTGCACGCGACCGGGAACTTCGCCGACTTCTTGCACGCGATGGCCAAGGACCCCGCGATGCTCCTGTACCTCGACGGGAACGGGAACGCCGTCGGCAAGGTGAACGAGAACTTCGGACGCGAGTGCCTCGAGCTGTTCACCATCGGCATCGGTGGCGGCTACACCCAACACGACGTGGTCGAGGCGTCGCGCGCGTTCACCGGCTGGGTCGTGAATGTCCCGGGCCGGCGGTACTCGGCCCGTCTCGAGGCGTTCGGAGCGCCACCATGGCATTCGATCGCGATTCCCCAACGCCACGACAGTGGATCGAAGACGCTGCTCGGCACCACCGCCGCGCTCGACCTCGACGGCGCACTCGACGTGATCCTCGAGCAACCCGCGACCGGTCGCTACATCGCGGGCAAGCTCTACCGCGAGCTGGTCGGCATCGCAGCCGACGACGAGACGGCGAAGCGCCTCGGCGACGCGTTCGCGCGCGACTGGTCGATCATGGGGCTTGTCGAGGCGA
>JALHSW010000647.1 GCA_022865365.1 Acidimicrobiia bacterium
GGCCGGTAGAAGAACATCAGGAAGATGCCCGTGACCGTCAGCAGGATGAAGAGGAAGAACGACAGGCCGCCGAGGCAGAGCGTGTAGCTCACCTTCACGGCGTGGCGCTTCACCTTCACCGGGTGCAGGTGGTACAGCACATTGTTCATGATCACGTAGGACCGGTTGCGGGGACTGTCGGTGTAGCCGCGCCGGTAGACCGAACCGGGCCGGAAGATCGAGTTCCAGGCCTGCGATCCGCGGACCTTCTCGTCGGTCTTGTCGAGTGCGGTGCTCACCTTCGCGCGCGCGCCGCCACCCTTGCCGTTGCCGCTGCCGTCTCCGTTGGCCACGAACCCTGCTCCTGTCAGATCTCTTGCTTAGAACCGGACACCGTACGAGTAGCCGTGCCGGTTCGTCCGAACGTGGGGATCGCCGTCGGCGATGTCGGGGCTGATCTTGCCGAGGATGATCACGCCGGTAGGGCACCGGTCGACGCAGAGCGCGCACCGCGTGCACACGTCCTCGTCGACGATGAACGCGACGCTGTCGTGCGGGTCCTCGCCGGGCTTCTCGGTCGAGACCGCCTCGGCGATCGCGTCGACCGACACCATGTGGATGCACTTCCACGGGCAGATGTCGACGCAGCCTTCGCAGAGGATGCACTCGGCCTGGTCGATGTGGAGGAACTGCTTCGGCTTCACCGACTGCGTGAGGTAGGCCGGGTCGACTTCCTGCAGCACGTAGTCGGTGGCGAAGTCCGGCATGGGCGGGTTCGCGTCGTTGCGGGCCATGGGTCAGGCCCCCTCGGGATTCGCCGTCGCGGATGCCGTCACCGGAGCCGGGGTTGGAGCCGGTGCCTCGGGCGCGATCTTGCGCAGCGGACGACCGAAGCGTGACCGCTTCGGGGGCGCGTCGTCATCGGCGGCCGCGGCTACCTGGTGACGGTTCTGCCACATGACAAGGAACTTGAGGTTCAGAACGAGCAGCACGCCATAGATGAGCGCGACACCGAGGTCGCGCAGCGCCGGGTAGTCGAAGCTGAACGGCCAGTCGACGGGCAGGACACCGAAGATCTGCTGGCCCGACTGGACGACGAACTTCGAGCTGTCACCCCACTCGAGGCTCGCGTTGGTGAAGGTGAGGAACTCGCTCGGGACGATCGCGTAGCCGAGTGCCATCAGCGCGAACACGCCGACCGCGCCGGCGAAGCACTCCGCCCACGTGGCCGGCTCTTCCGGGTCGCGCGGCGTGCGCGACGCGATCATGAGGAACATGTGCGCCACCAGCACCACGAACCCGAGGAGGATGATCGTGCGCTGGAACGACGGGACGAACTTCGCGAGCAGCAGCGTCCCGACGATGATCGCGGGGAACAACGCGACGCCCACCTTGGTCGAGAACGGGCGCTTGATCTTCGGCTGCTTCATCAGCGCCACGACGATCGCGATGCCGATGATGAGGAGCACGGTGCTCCAGATGAGGCGGCCGGCCTCACGAGTGTTGAAGTCGCCCAGGTCCCACGGCAAGGTGAGGGTCCAGTTGGGCAGCAGGTTGGGCATTGTCCGGCGTCCCTCCCCGTCGCGCGCCGGCGCCCCGAACGCGAGGCGTTTCCTACCACGCTAGTTGTGGAATCGGCATATCCGGCGTTCGAGGGTGGCTCAGTTCGAGAGATCTGGACCGGAGACATCGCCCTCCCGTCCCTGGCTCCTCGCGCTGGAGGGGGGAGCGTTCCCCGCCTCAGCCGGTGTCGGGGGGTGGTGCCCGGTCGGGGGGTGTGAGCCACCAGCCGGTGTGGTGGATCTCGAGGCCGTCGGTGGCGTGGCAGCCTTCGATGCGACAGTGGCCATCTGTGGGGGCGGAGCGCCATTCGATGGGGGTGTTGAGGTAGGTGTCGCCGCTTCGGCCGAGGTGCGCGATGTGGGTGACGTCGCGGCCATGGGTGAGGACGACGTCGACGATGGGGTGCTCGCCGGCGAGGCGTTCGATGACCGACACCGGGACTGACCCGGCGCCTTCGATCTCGCAGATCTCGCCGGGTTCGGTGTGGCCGCGCGCGTAGGCGGCGTAGTCGAAGCGGGCCCGCAGCACGGGGCGGGCCCGGCGCTTGGCGTCACCTTTGGTTCCGGAGGCGGTGTCGGCGAGGACGCACAATGCGTCGGCGGCGCAGGCGCCCGGCGCCGTCGGTGTCGACCCAGGTGGACAGGTCACGACCGGCGTGCGCGGCGCGATACCGGGCTTCGGTCTCCTCGGGACGCGCCGCGTCGCGCACCGCCCGGGCCCGCTCCTCGAGACCACGCAACGAGGCTCGCGGTGCGGTGGCGAGCATCCCGATCGTCTGGCCGATCGGCGCGCCGGTGGCGCGCGACATCCATTCCGCCGGGGTGCGGGCACCATCATCGGCCCAGACCTTGGTGTCGGCGACCCGGGGGGCGAGGAGCGTCACGCCACCCCCACAGAGCCGCCC
>JALHSW010000648.1 GCA_022865365.1 Acidimicrobiia bacterium
CACCCGCGACGGCACGCCGATGCCCACACGCTTCTGGCTCGTCGACCCCGCGCTCACGGTCGCGATCTCGCGCATCGAAGCCGCCGGAGGGGTGCGGGCGTCCGCCGCAGCCGTCGACTCCGATGAGCTCGCGGCGGCCCACGCCCGGTACGCGGCCGAGCGTGACGCCACGATCCCGGCCGACCACGACGGGCCCCGACCGTCCGGTGGCGTCGGCGGAACCCGGCTGGGCGTGAAGTGCCTCCACGCCCACTACGCCTGGCTCCTGGCGGGCGGTGACGATCCGATCGGCCGATGGGTCGCGATCCGCCTCGAGCAGGGTGAGCCCGCGCAATGAACCCGGTCGCAGCGATCGACATCGGCACCAACTCTGTGCGCCTCCTCGTCGCCGAGGTCGACGGGCGCAGTCCCGGCGCGCCCCTCACGACGCTCGACCGCCGGATGCGCATCACCCGCCTCGGCCAGGGTGTGAACGCAGCACGGCGACTCGCGCCCGACGCGATCGAGCGGACCCTCAGCGTGCTGCGCGAGTACCGGGCCGTGTTCGATGCGCTCGGGGTCGAACGCGTTCGCGCGACGGCGACGAGCGCGGCCCGCGACGCGGAGAACCGCGACGATTTCTTCGGTCCCGCGACGGAGGCACTCGGCGTGATGCCCGAGCTCCTGTCGGGCGAGGATGAAGCGCGCCTGTCGTTCTCGGGCGCGACGAATCAGCTCCATTCGCCGACGCCCTATCTTGTTGTCGATATCGGCGGTGGCTCGACGGAGTTCGTGTTCGGCACCGGCGCGCCCGAAGCACTGTGCTCACTCGATGTCGGCTGTGTGCGGATCACCGAGCGGTGGTTGCCCTCGGATCCACCGGCACCTGAGGAGCTGTCGAACGCGATCTCGGCCGTCCGCGACGAGCTCGCTGATCTCGCCCGCGAGCTCCCGCAGCTCCGAGAAGCCGCGACCGTCATCGGGCTCGCGGGAACCGTCACGACGGTGGCCGCGATCGAGCAGGGGCTCGCGGAGTACGACCGTGATCGCATCCACCACTTCCGGCTCACTCGTGACGCGGCCGAAGACGTGTTCCGCACGCTCGCGGTCGAGTCGATCGACGAGCGGCGCCACAACCCCGGGCTCGAGCCCGAGCGGGTCGATGTGATCGTCGGTGGCGTCGTCGTGCTCGTGTCGATCTTTCGCACCTTCGGCTTCGAGGAGATCCTCGTCTCGGAGTCCGACATCCTCGACGGCCTTGCCCGGTCGATCGTCGAGGGGGGATAGGCCCGGATATCCACCACTTCGGGGCTGCCGCGACGCAGAATTCCGCGATGGACGAATACCCGGCAGACGCCTCGGAGACCGGCCCGTCCGAGACCGGCCAGTTCTGCGTGGCCGTTCGGGGGCTCTCGGGAGCCGACCTCGAGAAGGTCGCACTCGCCCTGGATTCCGACGCGCTGTGCGACGAGGTCGACTGGTGGCGGGCCACCATCGCCATCGACCGGGTCGTGCGCCACGGCCGTCGGACCCGTCAGGCGGCGCGTGCGGCACAGGACGCACAGCGTGCGGTCGAGGACGCCGCGATCCGGGCCGGGATCGGCCTGCCTGACCGCGACGTGACGCGGGTGGCACGTGCCGCAGCCGATGTGGCGCGCGGCCTCGCCGCCGGTCCACCGGCACGTCCCGTCGTTCGGCTGCTGCTCGAGTACTGGACGCCCGTCCTCACCCCGGCGGTCTTGACTCCAGGCGCCTTCACGCCAGTCTGAAGCGGCGGCTCAGCCCTCGACGGGGCGCAGCATCGTGTCGCGGTAGTAGCGCAGCTCGGCGATCGACTCGAGCACGTCGTCGAGCGCGCGGTGCGTCTCCTTCTTGCCCGGTCGCTGCTGGTACGCGTCGGGGTACCAGCGCCGGCACAGCTCCTTGAGCGACGACACATCGACGCTGCGGTAGTGGAGGTACTCGTCGAGCTCGGGCAGCTGCTGGTGCATGAAGCGCCGATCGACGCCGATCGAGTTGCCACACAGGGGAGCGGTGCGCGGTGTCGGGACATGCGATCGCACGTACTCGAGCACCCGAGCCTGCGCGTCGGCGAGGGTGACGTCGGACGCCGCGATCGCGGGGAGGAGTCCGGATCGCGTGTGCATCTTACGGACGAAGTCGTCCATCTCGGCCATCGCCGCCTCGGGCTGGTGCACGACGACGTCGATGCCGTCGTCGAGTGCGACGAGTGCCGAGTCGGTGACGAGGACGGCGATCTCGACGACCACATGGCGGCTGACCTCGAGGCCGGTCATCTCGAGGTCGAGCCAGACGAGCAGGTCGGGTGCGCCGGTCTCGGCGTCGGTCCCCGTGTCGGCGTCGGGGCTGGTGTCGTCGTCGGCCACAGGGCGAGAGTAGAGGCATCTGGGTAGCCTGCGGCCATGCGGCGGGGAGAGACGCTGACGGGCCCGCGGGTGGAGCTTCGCCCGTTGAAGGCCGGCGACTGGGAGATCTGGCGCGCCGTACGGGTCGGGAGCCGCGACTGGCTCGAGCCGTGGGAACCGCTGGGTGAGCCGGGGGTGCCGGATCCCGTCGCCGACGCCGATGCGTTCAAGTCGCGCTGTGGCGCGTGGGAGCGTCAGCGCCACTTCGACGCCGCGTATGGCTTCGGCATGTTCCTCAGGAAGAACGGAGCGTTCATCGGGGAGGTGAGCCTCGGGAGCGTGCAGCGCGGCCCGTTCCAGTCCGCCAACGTCGGGTACTGGATCGACGAGGGGCATGCGGGTCAGGGCTACATGCCCGAGGCCGTCGCAGTGATCCTGCGCTACGCGTTCGAGCAGCTCGGCCTGCATCGGGTGGAGGCCGCGATCGTGCCGCGCAACACACGCAGCCGGAGAGTCGCCGAGAAGCTGCGCATGCGCGACGAGGGCACTTCCGCGCGCTTTCTCCAGATCCGTGGGGTATGGGAAGACCACGTGCGCTACGCGATCACCTCGGAGGAGTGGGCCGTTCGCAAGGAGGAGATCTTCGCCGCGATCCCGGTACGCCAGTAGCCCTCGCTCGTCCAGGGCTTCTCGGCACGCTGAGCGCCAACTGTTGTCCCTCAGCGTGCCGAGAACCCCGATTCGAACGAACGGCGCTGGCGCTCCAGCTCGGTCTCGAGCGCGGTGGCGAAGTCGGGCTGCCACGGGACCTCGTCCAGCGTCCGCTTCACTGATCGCGCGAGCTCTCGCGGAACCTCGGCTGCTCGTGCCGCGAGCGCGACCGCCTCGTCGACCAGCGCGTCGTCGTCGACGCAGCGCCACACGAGACCGAGCTCGGCGGCACGTGTTCCGTCGACCCGTTCCCCGAAGAGGTTCATCGCGGCCGCGGCTTGGGGGCCGACGACACGCTCGAGCATCCAGAGATGGTTCCCACCGGGATGCAGCCCGATGCGCGCGAAGCGGGCGTCGAAGCGGGCAGATGTGCCCGCGAGGCGCACATCGCAGCACAAGGCGAGGTTGAACCCGGCGCCCACGGCCGCGCCGTTCACCGCGGCCACGGTGGGCAGGGTGCAGGAGCGCACCGACAGGAACCCGTCGTAGATCCCACGCACCTGACCGGCGTCACGCCCGTCGTGCGCACCCATCGCGCCGAGCGCCGACACGTCGGCTCCCGAGCAGAAGGCCGGCGGCGCGCCGGTGACGACGACGGCCCCGACACCGTCGTCGGTCTCACACTCGGCGATCGCCGCGACGATGGCATCCACCAGGTCGGTCGTGAGTGCGTTACGCCGATCGGGATCGTCGAGCGTGAGTACCGCGACGGCGTCGCGCCGTTCGACGTGGAGCGGCATGGCTAGGACGTCTCGCGCACGACGGCCGGTGAGTGGCGGAAGAAGGCCTCGACATCGCTCTGGTACTGGTAATCCGGGGTGTGGCCGACCGTGTGCTGGAGGCGCATGGCCTCGGCGAACGCGGTGACCGTCCCGAGCGTCGTGTGCCCGTACCGAAATCCGGCTTGGCGAAAGCTCGTCGTGTCGACGCCCCGCCCGTAGCGCAGCAGTGCCGTCACCTCGGGCGGGAGGTCGACGATGCGCAACAGCCGGAGCGGTTCGGCGGCCCAGTTCGTGAAGAGCGGCGGCATCGCGAGGCGGCGCTTGCCCGCGATCCGACACACCTCACCCCAGGTGAGCACGCCGCTCCCGGCGACGTTGAACACGCCGGGCACGTCATTGAGCGTCGCGTAGGCGAGCGCGCCGACGATGTCGTCCTCGTGCACGAACTGCAGGCGCGGATCGAAGCCCCCCACCTCGGGTGCGACCGGAAGGCGCAGCAAGCGGGTGAACGGGGACTCGACGTTGTCGCCGAGCACGTTCGCGAACCGCAGCTTGGTGACGACCACGTCGGGATTGTCCTGGGCGAAGTCGCGCACGACCGCGGCAACCTCGACCATCGTCTTCTCGACCGTTGTGCGCGCCGGGCGCGTCCGCGGCGTCTGCTCGCGGAAGAAGTAGGGATCCTGGTAGTTCGATCCGTAGACCATCGTCGACGACTTCACCACGAGCTTTCGAACCGGGCTGTCGATCGCGCCCGCCGCCGCCAGCAGGTTCATGGTCCCGATCACGTTCACCTCGTGCAGCGCCCTTCCCGACGCCACGGTCGAGTCGACGAGGAGGTGCGTGTGCAGGATCGTGTCGACCTGGGTCGCCTGAACGATGCGCGCCAGGATCGAGTACGAGGAGTCTGCCCGCACGAACTCGGTCTTCTCGAGGGGAAGGCGCGGGTCGCGCTCGTCGACGCCCACCACCAGCTCGACATCGGGGTCGTGCTCCAGCGCCTGGGCGATGCGGCTGCCCCAGTAGGTGCCGAGGCCGGTGACGAGGATGCGGCGTCCCACCCCGATCACCCGGACCAGACACTGCGGCGCGCCCGCAGCATGTCGAAGAGCGCGTCCTGGATCTTCGTTCGGATCGCCGCGGACTGATCGAGCACGACGCTGTGGTTGTAGCGGTCCTGATTCGTCGCGACATCGAAGTGCACCGGTGGCAGCACGCGCAGCTTGAACTTCGCCGGCAGCGGCATGATGAGCCCACCCAGCGGTCCGAACAGGAACATGTTCGCGGTGAGAGGGACGTAGGGAACGTTGAGCAGCTTCGCGAGCCGCGAGCTCTTGGCCAGGATCGGCATCGCCTCTTCGTTCCCCACGACCGCGATCGGCACGATCGGCACCCCGGCGCGCATCGCGATCTCGACGAAGCCGCCGCGTCCGAAGCGCCTGAGCTGGTAGCGCTCACCCACGAGCTTCCCCGTCCCCTTGGTGCCCTCGGGGAACACGAGCACGAGCTGTTGCTCGTCGTGCAGCAGGCGGAAGGCGTTGTCGGGGTGCGCGGGCACGCCGCCGGCGCGCGACCACAGTGTGCCGACGACGGGGACCGACCGGAACAGGTTGTCGGCGAGGCCGTACACCGGGCGGGCGAGCTCGGTCTCGATGCCGTGCATGATCACCGGGGCGTCGGACGGGATCGCGCCTCCGTGGTTGGCGACGAGCAGCGCTCCACCCTCGCGGGGGATGTGCTCGAGGCCCTCCCACTCGACCCGGAAGTAGCGCCGGTACACGGGGTCGTACAGACGCCGGGCCAGTGCACGGACCCGCTCGCTGCGACCCCAGCCGTCGACGTCGCCGGTGCGCACGCCACCATCGTCGTCGGGTTCCGCCGAGGGGCGGCGGACCGGAACGAGCTCGGCCCCGGGGGTGACCCCTACCCCCCAGTTGACTCCGGCCGGCTCGGTGACGTCTTGAGGCGGTGCGTCGCGCGTCGGATCCACGACCCCAGTGAACCCGGGACCGGGGGGTGAGGGCAACCCGGTCATGGCGCGACTGCGCCGGTGACCTGCCACCTCGGTCCGAGGTAGCGCCCCATGAGGCCGACCCCGCGGGCGAGGAACCACAGCGCCAGCGCGCCCCAGAGAGCGACGACGCCACCGCCCGCCATCGTCACGAGCAACGCGGCAGGCGCGTAGACGAGGAACGTCGCCGCGACCATCGCGACGGCGAGGAAGCGTTGGTCGCCCGCACCGATCAGCACGCCGTCGAGCACGAAGACCATCGCGTTGAGCGGCTGGAGGACCCCGACCACGACGATGAGCTGGTCGGCGAGGTGGCGCACGCCCGGATCGTCGGTGAACAGCGGTACGAGCCACGGGCGACTCACGATGAGCACGATCCCGAAGCCGAATCCGATCACCACGCCCCACTCCATCATCCGACGCGCCGCGGCTCGTGCCCGATGGGCATCGGCGCTGCCGAGGAAGCGACCGACCATCGCTTGGCCCGCGATCGCGAGCGCGTCGAGCGACAGCGCGAGGAACAGGAAGATCCCGAACGCGATCTGGTTCGCCGCGACCGCATCGTCGGAGATGCGGGCCGCGAGGTTGGTCGTGGCGAGGAACACGACGAGCAGTGACGCAGTGCGCACGATGAGTGGGCCGCCGACGACGGCCGTCTGGCGCATCCCCGCCCGCGACGGGCGCAGCGATGCGGACTCGAGCCGGACCGACCGCACGACGATCGCCACGAACGCGCTTGCCGCGGCGATCTGCGCGATCACCGTGCCCCACGCCGATCCGGCGATGCCCCAGTCGAAGCCGTAGACGAACAGAATCTCGAGCGCGAGGTTGAGCAGTGCTGCGCCGACGGCGATGTAGAGGGTGGTGCGCGTGTCCTGCATGCCGCGCAGATACCCGGTGCCGGCGAGCGCGACGAGCAGCGCCGGTGCCCCGAGGAGGCTGATCCGCAGGTACTCGAGCGCGAACGGTGCGATGTTGGCGGACGCCCCCATCGCGTCGACGATCCACGATGACGTGAGCAGCCCGATGAGCATGACCGCGACGCCGAGGCCGAGCGCCAGCCACGCGCCGTCGACCCCGAGCTCGGCCGCGACCCGTCGATCCCCGGCCCCCAGGCGACGCGCCACGGCTGCCGTCGTGGAGTACGCGAGGAAGTTGAACAAGGCGAAGGCCGCGGTGAGGACGGCGCCGGCCACGGCCAGGCCGGCGAGCGGGCGGGTGCCGAGCTGGCCGACGATCGCCGTATCGACCAGCACGTACAGCGGTTCGGCGGCGAGGGCCCCGAACGCGGGGAGCGCCAGGCGCCAGATCTCGCGGTCGTGCGGGCTGGTCCGAGCCGGGAGGAGCCTCGGCCGATCCATGGCGCCGAGGCTACGGCCCGCCGGCCGGACCGGCCGCCCTCATCGGACCCCGTGCATTCCACGCCCTCTTCATTGAACGGTGGGTTTCGCTCAGCGGTACTCACGTTGCAATGAAGGGCTCTGACGCGATCGCGGCCGCTCGGAGAGGTAGGTGTCACACCCCCATGCGAACCTCTACTCATGGGTGGAGTACCCGACAAGCCCCGCAGCGGGGCACCGGTGTTGTGGTTCGCAGATGCGGCCCGGAGGCTCGGGGCTGCCACACGGGCCGGCGGCCTCGTGGTGCCGGCCTTCCGCTGCCCGCCCCGCGTCCCCGGCGCCACTCGTACGGTTCGGCGCTATCCGGGGGGTGCCGTCGTCTCGGTCACCCTCAAGAATCGACTCCGCGACGAGGTCGCGGCCGACATGGTCGAGGGCGTCCTCGTCGTCAACCACCTCGAGGGGGAGGCCGCGCTCCGCTTCCGCACCGCGCTGCTCGAGGCGACGGGTGCGCACCCCCATCCCCCAGCTCCGTCCGACGTACCCTCGACGCCACCCCCCTCGGGGGCCCGGGTGGCGGAACGGCAGACGCAGGCGGCTTAAACCCGCCGGCTCCTTCGGGAGCGTGGGGGTTCGAATCC
>JALHSW010000074.1 GCA_022865365.1 Acidimicrobiia bacterium
AGCGCTCGGCGCGATGGTCGACCCACCCGCCTTCCTCGCCGAGCTCGCGCGTCGCGGCGTCAAGGCCGCCGCCTTCGAAGGGGTCTCGATGGGCGCGTGAGCGTCGACCGGCTTCTCGACGCGCTCCGGGCCGGAGTCGGCCACGCGAACGTGCTCGTCGATCCCGACACCAGGGCCCCGTACGAGGTCGACTGGACCGGGCGCTACCGGGGGACGGCGCTCGCCGTGGTGCGGCCGGCCTCGACGGCTGAGGCGGCGACCGTGCTGCGAGCGTGCGCCGCGGCGGGTGTCGCGGTCGTCCCACAAGGAGGAAACACGAGTCTCGTTGGCGGGAGCGTGCCCCGCGGCGGCGAGATCGTGCTCTCGACCCGGCGGCTCGCGACGATCGCTCCGGTCGAGCACACCGATGCCGAGCTCATCGCCGGCGCCGGGGTCACGCTCGAGCAGGTTCACGATCGCGCCAGATCGCTCGGGTGGGACATGGGCGTCGACCTCGCGTCGCGCCAGAGCGCGACGATCGGCGGAATGGTCGCGACCAACGCCGGCGGCCAGCACGTCCTGCGGTACGGCCCGATGCAACACCAGGTGATCGGCGTCGAGGCGGTGCTCGCCGATGGCGCGGTGGTCGGACGGGTCCCCGCGCTGCACAAGGACAACACCGGATACCACTGGGACGCGATCCTCTCGGGCTCCGAGGGAACGCTCGCGGTGGTGACACGCGTGCACCTCGCGCTCGTGCCGGCGCTTCCCGAGCGCGTCGTCGCCCTGTGCGGGGTCGATGACCTCGATGCCGCGCTCCGGGTCGCCGGCGCGCTCCGGCGTGACGTCGACACCTTGCTCGCACTCGAGGTGGTGTTCGTCGACGGGCTCGAGCTGGTCCGGGCGTACGCCGAGCTCCCCGAACCGTTCCCGACGCCGTGCACTGCGTACCTCGTCGTCGAGTGCGGCGGTCGGATTGGTAGCACCGAGCGCATGGTCGATGCGCTTGCGGCCGTGTTGGGCGCACGCCCCGAGGTGCGCGCCTCGGCCGTGGCGAGCGACGCCGCCGGCTGCGCGCGGCTTCGCGCGTATCGCGAGCTGCACACCGAGGCGATCGCGGCAGAAGGGATCCCCCACAAGCTCGACGTCACCCTGCCCTTCGATCGCCTCGCCGAGTTCGATCGCGAGGTCCGTGCCCGCATCGCCGCAGTTTCCCCCACGGCCCGGACGTTCGTCTTCGGCCACGCGGGCGACGGCAACCTCCACGTGAATGTCCTGGGTCCGGCCGCCGACGACTCGTCGATCGACGACCTGGTCCTAGGCCTCGCCGCGTCGATGGGCGGGAGCATCAGCGCAGAGCACGGGATCGGCGTGGCGAAGCGGGACGCGCTCACGCTCAGCCGCACCGCGACCGACATCGAGGCCATGCGGGCGGTCAAGCGGGCACTCGATCCGAGGGGGATCCTCAACCCGGGCGTGATCTTCCCGCCCGCCCCGTGACGGAATCGCGGCACTCGCGCCGCAGTAGCCTCGGGGGCAACATCCCGTTGCGGAGCAGCGCCTCGGGGACGTAGCTCAGCCGGCTAGAGCACCTGCTTTGCAAGCAGGGGGTCGTGGGTTCGAGTCCCATCGTCTCCACGCCCACCTGACGGACGACGCGCGAGGGGAGCATCGATGGGGAGCCGGGTGCGACGGATGCGCGTCGGCCGTTCGGTGCTCGTCGTCGCCACGATCGGCGCCGCCCTCGTGGCGCCCGCGTCCCCGGCGCTCGCCCAGGACACCCCTCCCGGTTGGCAGGGAAGTTCGACCGACCCGAACGCGTGGGTCGCCTTCACGATCTCTCCGAACCCCGTCCCCACGGTGGGGCGCGGCGGCAGCTGGGGTCCGATCCAACTCACGCGGAACACCAACCTCGCCGGTACGGACGCCGTCGCCGCGTTCAGCAACTGGGACGCCGGCCCTGACCTGAACAACGACAGCATTCCGGACTACCCGATCTGGCCCTCGGCCTGGAGCGCGGGCGGACTCGACCTCGCCAAGGCCGAAGACTGTCCCGCGACGAGCGACTCGTGTCACTATTTCGTCACCGGCGGGAGCGGATCGGATTTCTTCGTCGCGGCCGGAACTCCCGTATCGCCCGACGGCGGTGTCACACCGCCGGTCGACCTCAACCAGTACCAACAGCACATCAGCCTGGCGCCTCCGAAGGACATCAGCATCAACTTCAGCTGGAGTCCTGCCACCAACGCGAGTCCCGCGGCGGGAGCGACGCCAGGACACCTCACCCTTGATGCGAGTGCCAGCGACGGGGTGGACGGCGAGCTCGTCTTCGACTGGACCGTCGTGCGGCAAAAGGACTTGGTGGAGTTCACGAAGCAAGGATCGACCGTCGTCTTCGACCTCGATGCAGACGACGTCTACTGCGTCTCCGTCAAGGTCACGAACACGACGGACAAC
>JALHSW010000649.1 GCA_022865365.1 Acidimicrobiia bacterium
CGGATGGTCGAGCGGGTGCTTGCGGGTGGGCTCGGTGACCCACGCCCAGGTCTCGACCACGCCGCCGGGGCCGACCTCGACGAAGTCGAGATCAAGGGCCTCGCCGGTCTGGGGATCCCATTCGGTCGGCGGGCAGAGCACCTTGCCGTCCCGGCTCGTGATCCCCACGATCTTCTGGTCTCGCAGCCCCGTGAGGAAGGCGCTGTAGACGGGCCCCAGCGTCCGGGTGTACGGGAACTCGATGGTGTTAGTGCTGAAGCGTTGGTCGGCCACGGCATTACTAGAACACATTCCAGTTCGCGCGGACAAGCCGGCCGGCGAGGACCGCCAACAAGCCTGAGGCCGGGCGAGCCGATCAGTCGAGCAGGAGCCGGGTGGCGATCTCGAGCTGGCGGCTCACGGTGGGGGCGTCGTTCCAGCCGTTGACCCAACCGAGGAGCCACGCGAACCACACCTGGCGCAAGGTCACGGCAACCGCCTCCCGACGGCCCGCTTCGACGTCAATCATCACGTCCTGCAGGACGGTGTCCATGATCGCCATCATCTCGGCTTGGCACTCACGGACCGCCGGATCCGGTGACGCACACGCGGTCACCAACGCCGCGGTCCGCTTCGGTTCGGTAAGTGCACCGCGCATCGAGCGATCGAGCACCGCGACGACGCGGTCACTCGGCGTCGGACCCTCGGGTGGCCGCTCGTGCAGGCGCGCGGCCTGCGCTCGCCACATCTCGACCTGACCCGCCGCGAGCAGGTGGTCCTTGGAGGCGAAGTACCGGTAGATCGTCCCGAGCGCGACCTGTGCTCGTGCGGCGACGTCGCGCATCTGCACTGCGTCGTAGCCACCCTCGGCCGCGAGCTCCATCGCCGCGTCGAGGACTCGCCCCCGCCGGGCCGCCTGGTTCGCCGTGAGCGTCTCGGTGTTGACCGTCACCCCGCGTAGACCTCGTCGCCCGGAACCACGGGCTCGCCCGGAACCGCGGGTGCCGTGCCGACGACCCGCTCTTCGGCCACGGCCGAGTCGTCTCGGATGAGGTCGAGCACGGCCTGCGCGACGTCATCGGGCGCGAGGAGTCCCATCATCTCGTTCGCCGACACGGCCCAATCCGCCCACCGCTCACCGTCGCCCGACTTGGCGAGCAACGCGGTGTCGACCAGCCCGGGGAGCACGGAGTTCACCCGGATGCCCTCCTCGGCGAGCGGCGCACACGCGCGCGTGAACATCGTCACGCCGGCCTTGGTGGCCGAGTAGATCGGGTCCGGCGTCAGTGGGAAGAGTGCGGCCATCGATGCGGTGTTCACGATCACACCGCCGCCGCGGCGGCGCATCGCAGGGATCACGAGTCGCGTCCCCAGGACCACGCCGCCGAGGTTGACGTTCATCACGCGCAGCAGCGTCTCGGGCGTGATGTCGGGCCAGAGCGGCTCCCCGCTCACCAGGCCTGCGTTGTTGTGGAGGATGTCGATGCCGCCGTATTCGCCCTCGGTCGCCGCGAACAGCGCTTCGAGCGAGCGCGGCTCGGTCACGTCGGTGCGCACGTAGGTGGCGATCCCGCCCCCAACTCCGAGTCGCAGGTCGTGGACCAGTCCGACCGTCTCGGAGCCTCCGACGTCGTCAACGTCGGCCACGACGACGGTCGCGCCCTCGCGGGCCAGGGCGAGAGCGGTTGCCCTGCCGATGCCCGATCCGGCCCCCGTGACGACGGCAACCTTGCCCGCGATCTCCATGAGTCGTCACTCTCGCACGCAACGAGAACGCGTTCCACCCGTCCTCAGCCAGCCAGAAGGTCAGCGGCCAGGAGGTCAGGGGGCCAGGAGGTCAGCCGGCGAGGAGGTCAGCGATGATCCGCAGGTCCCGGTCGAGTCGAGCGGCGGTCGCCCGATACACCGGAAGGGGTTCGCCGACTGGGTCTGTGACCTCGTCGTCGTGGCGCCCGATCGGCCCATCGGGTCGCTCGGACGCGACCCGCTACGCCCACACCCGCTCCGATTCGTCGGGGCGACGTGGACCGGCACGCAGGCCGAGCCGCGCGAGCTCGCCGAGCAGGAAGGCTCGACCGGACGCGTCCGGCGAGAGCGTCGTCGTGCGCCACACGTGGTCGCGCGTCATCCCGATCACCAGATCCGCGGCATCGACGAGCTCCGCGGTCAGCTGACGGCTGAGATGTCCCTCGAGGTCGACACCGAGCTCGGCGACCGCGAGCGACGCGTTGCCGGTGGCCGGACCACCCCAGGCGAGCGTGCCGGCCGAGGACACCCGCGCGTCGACGCCGCGCTCCGCGAGGCGGGCGCGCAGCAGCACCTCCGCCATCGGAGAGCGACAGATGTTGCCCGTGCACACCACCAACACGTCGATGGGACCGGATCGTACGGGGTCTGGATCGTACGAGATGCCGATCCAGACTCGGATCTACACTCCGGCGCATGCCCGGCACCGCGCGCGCGTTCGGACCCCCGTCTGTCAGGCCGGCGTGAGCGGACCGCTCGAGGGACTCAGGGTCGTCGAGCTCGGTGTGTGGGTCGCGGGTCCCGCGGCCGGGGGGATCCTCGCCGACTGGGGTGCCGACGTCGTCAAGATCGAGCCGCCCGACGGCGACCCGGCGCGCGGCTTCGCGAAGATGCTCGGCGGCGACGTGCCGTTCAACCCGCCCTTCGAGATGGACAACCGCTCGAAGCGCGGCATCGTGATCGATTTCGCCCGCCCCGGCGGGGTCGACCTCGCCTACGAGCTGCTCGACACGGCCGACGTCTTCGTCACCAACATTCGCCTCGACGCGCTGTCGCGGCTCGGCCTCGATCCCGATACCCTGCGGGCCCGCAATCCCCGGATCGTCTACGGGATCATCACCGGCTACGGCCTCGAGGGTCCCGAGCGCGACCGCGCCGCGTACGACATCGGCGCGTTCTGGGCACGGAGTGGGATCGCCAGCCTGCTGACGAAGCCGGGGGGCGAACCGCCGTTCCAACGCGGAGGGCAAGGTGACCACAACGCCGGGATGACGCTGGCCGGCGGCATCAGCGCCGCGCTCGTCGCGCGGTCGCGCAGCGGCGAGGGGCAGCTCGTCCACACCTCGCTGCTTCGCCACGGCATGTACACCATCAGCTTCGATCTCAACACGGCGCTGCGCTTCGGCGTGTCGATCGGCGTGGCGACGCACGAGACGATGACCAACCCGATGATCAACGACTACCGCGACCGCGACGGCCGCTGGTTCTGGCTGATCGGCCTCGAGGGTGATCGCCACTGGCCCGATGTGTGCCGCGCGATCGATCGGCCCGAGTGGATCGACGAAGAGCGCTTCGCCACGACGGTTGCCCGTCGCGACCACGTCACGGAGCTCATTTCGCTGCTCGACGAGCGCTTCGCGACGCGCACGCGCGAGGAGTGGGGCGTCGCGTTCGACCGCGAGGACGTGTGGTGGGCGCCGGTACAGACGACCGACGAGGTCCTGGCCGACCCCCAGGCGTGGGCCGGCGGCGCCTTCGTCGAAGTCCCCGACTCGGGGAGCAGCGTGACGATGATCAACTCCCCGGTCGACTTCGTCGGGACGCCGGGGGCTCCACGCTCGCTGCCGCCCGAGCTCGGGCAGCACACCGACGAGGTGCTCACGGCCCTCGGCCGCGACGCCGCCGCCATCGCCCGCCTCCGAGCCGACGGCGTCGTGCACTGACCCCCGACGCGTGGGTGCAGGCGGCGGAACCATCTCGGCCTTCACAGCGTGATGTGTCCGTGACCGCTTCCCGCCGACTGCCCGGGGTCTTCGCGCGCCCGGCGCCGCCCGTCCTGACGCTGGTCCTGGTCCTGGTGCTGATGCTCGTAGCGGCGGCGCTGGTCGGGGTGGCCCCGACCGGGGCCGTGGCCACGCGTGGAGCCCGGTCGCCGTCGGCGGCCGACCCGGGATCGCTCGATCCCCCTGATCCGTACTACCCGGCCCTCGGCAACCGTGGCTACGACGTCGAGCACTACGACGTCCGGGTCGCGTACGACCCCCCGGCGGGGGACGCACCGGGCAACCGGTCGGGCGAGCTCACGGGCGACACCCGCATCAGCGCGACGGCCACGGAGCAACTCGCCCTCTTCAACCTCGACCTCGCCGGCTTCGATGTCGCGAGCGTGCGGGTCGACGGCCGCACCGCCGCGTTCCACCGAACCGAGGACGAGTTGCGGGTCAGCCCGCGCGTTCCGATCGCGAACGGCGCACCGTTCACCGTGCGCGTGCGCTACTCCGGCGTGCCGACGCCCGGGCAGATCCCGGGGCTCGGCGCGCAGAACGGCTGGCTGCTCACCAGCGACGGTGCGGCGACCCTCAACGAGCCGGACGGTGCGCGGCACTGGTTCCCGGCCAATGACCATCCGAGCGACAAGGCCACGTTCGGCTTCCGGATCGACGTGCCCACTCCGCTCGTCGCGGTCGCCAACGGCGTGCTCGACACGAAGGTCGCCCAGGGAGACCGGACGATCTGGAGCTGGAACGAGACGGCACCGATGACCACCTATCTCAGCCAGCTCACGATCGGCAACCTCGAGCTTCGCCAGGAAGCTCCCGTCGACGGGGTCGCGATCCGCAACGCGTTCGCACCGGAGATCGCGGCGCGGGCGGCCGCAGCCGCCGAAGCCACGCCGGAGATGCTCCGGTTCCTTTCCGGGTGGTTCGGGCGGTACCCGTTCTCGACGTACGGGATCATGGTCCCCGGCGGCGGACCTCGAAGCCTCGCGTTCGAAGCGCAGACGTTCTCACTCATCGCGTCGGACCTCTTCCGCGACCCCACGCTCGCGAGCGCGATCCTCGCCCATGAGCTCGCACACCAGTGGTTCGGCGATTCGGTCAGTCCGGCGTCGTGGGACGAGACCTGGCTCAACGAAGGCTTCGCGACCTACGCAGAGTGGCTCTGGTCCGACCACGCGCTCGGCGACCCACTCCAGAGTGAGGTCGACCGTGCGATCAACGCCGTGCGTCGCTCTCCTGACGTCGCAGCCGACGACCCCGGGGTCGACGAGATGTTCGGCACCGCGCCCTATGAGCGCGGTGGGCTCACGCTCCACGCGCTCCGTCTCACGGTGGGCGATGAGACGTTCGCCAAGATCCTGCGAACCTACGTCGAGCGCTTCAGCGGGAAGACCGCGACGACCAAGGCCTTCGTGCAGGTCGCCAACGAGGTGTCGGGTCAGGACCTGACGAGCTTCTTGCGTTCCTGGCTCGGACCCGGTCCGCTCCCGCAGCTCCCCAAGACACCGGCTCCCCTGGGCTCCGACCCGCCGGCCGCGCTCACCGTCGCCGCGCGGTGACCGCTCCCCCCGAGGACTCGGCGGAGGCAGGGTCAGGCGCCAGGAGGGCCCGAGGCGCCGACGTCCCAGAAGGCCCGCCACGTCGGCCACTCGTCGGGCAGCTCGCCGGTGCCGGTGTGGTGCTCGGGCCAGTTCGCCGGTGCGAGACCGAGGGGCGACGTCCCGACCTCACGTCCGTACCACAGGAGATGACGGCGCCGAGCGAAGTACCAGTGACCGCCACGGCGCTCGTAGTCGTCGCGGTACTGGATCGCCTGCACGATCCACTGGTTCCCCACCTGGACCTCGCCCCGGCAGTACACGACCCCCCGGGCTCGATCCGCGCCGACGAGATCGATGACGTGCGTGCCGACGTTCAGGATCGTGATGCCGACGTCGCGGAGGGTTCGGTCGAAGAAGCCATGCAGGGCGGCGCGACCTCGCTGCTCACGTCCGACCTGCACGTCGTCGACGAACAGCGACGTGAGCGCGTCCAGATCACGTGCGTCGGTCGCGACGGCATAGCGGGCGACGAGCTGGCGGATCTCCTCGTACGCGAGGAGTCGTTCGACGGCTGCGTCATCGTGCGTGACCACCGCGTCAGGCTAGGTGGTCCCGGCCATCACGCCAGGTGCTCCCGGCCATCACGCCAGGTGCTCCCGCACGAGCGCCTCGGCGCGTGCGGTGTCCTCCTGGAGGAAGAAGTGACCACCGGGGACGACGACCGGTTCGGCCCCGACTCGCGCCGCCTGCGCGGCGAACCACTCGTCGGGGAGATCCGACGCATCGCCGTGGAGCACGACCGCTGCTCCCGCGAGGGCGTCGAGCTGCTTCCACGATGCGCGCGCCCCCTGATCGTCGGAAGACACCTCGAAGATCGTCGCCTCGACCTCGGGTGAGCAGGCAAGCTCGACCTGGCCGTCGGGCCGGTCGACGAAGCCCCAGCGCACGTACGCGTCGAGGACTTCGGGGGCGAGCACGTCGAGCGGGGGTCGGCTGCCGTAGGACTCCCGCACCGTCGCGCGATCGGGCCAGACGTTGCGCCGCTTCCGGGCGATGGTGGCCATGAAGTTCCCGCCGTCACCGGGAGCGCCCGCAGGCCTCGGGGCCGAGCCGTTCAGATCGAACGCGATCGCCTCGCAGAGCATGAGCCGACGGACGGCACCAGGGCGGGCCGCGGCGACGAGAGCGGCGACGCCTCCGCCGAGCGACTCGCCGAGCGCCGCGAGCCCGGTGACGCCGAGCTCGTCGAGGACCGTCCAGACGTCGTCGGCCATCCGTGCGAACGCGAAGCCGGCCGGGCCGTCGGTGGGCGCATCGGTGCCCCCGTGGCCGCGGAGGTCGACGGCGATCGGACGGAACCGATCCGTGAGTCGTCGGGCGAGCGGATCGAACAAGCCGGCGCAGAAGCCGTTGGGGTGCAGCAGCAGGAGTGGCTCACCGTCACTGCCGTAGTCGAGCGCCGCGATCCGCAGGCCGTCGCGCTCGACGACGACGCTCCTCATGGCGCGCCTTTCACGACTGGTCGATCAGGCCGGGACCGGCTCCTCGGCGAGCCTTCGGCCGATCGTGAGCAGCTGACGGGTTGCGCCACCGAGCGAGAGCTCGATCCACTTCGCCCACAGGAAGTAGCGGTGCAGCGGGTAGTCCTTGTCGACGCCCATCCCACCGTGCAGGTGCTGGGCCGCGTGCACGACGCGCTGGCCACCGTCGGCAGCCCAGAACTTCGCCACCGCGACTTCCGTCGTTGCCGGCAATCCCTCGGAGAGACGCCACACGGCCTGCCACGTCGTGAGCCGCACGCCCTCGGTGTCGATGTACGCGTCGGCCGCGCGCTGTCCGACGGCCTGGAAGGTCGCGATCGCGCGACCGAACTGCTCGCGCGTCTTGGTGTACTCGGCGGTCATGCGGACCGCTTCCTCGCAGATGCCGACGGCGATCGCACCCAATGCAGCAGTCGCGCGCTCGACGGTCCACTCGAGCACCTCGGCGCCGTTGTCGGCCGTGCCGAGCACATCGCCGGCCGCGACCTTCACGCCCTCGAGGGTGAAGCGTGCCTCAGCGTGTCCGTTGGTCGTGTTCTGGCGCTCGCGGGTCACGCCCGCAGCGGAGGCGTCGACGATCGCGACGATCACCTTGCCGTCGCCCGTGGTGGCCGGCACGAGCACCTTGTCGGCCAGCGGTCCGGCCGGCACACAATCCTTGACGCCGTACAGCGTCCAACCGTCGCCGTCGGGCGTGGCGGTCGTGATCGGATCGAGCGGGTCGGCACCGGCCTCGAAGAGTGCGGCGGTGACGATGGACCCGCCCGACGCGATCCCCGGAAGCAGCGCGGCCTGCTGCGCGTCGCTGCCGAACGCCGCGATCGGCAGGGCTCCGAGCACCGCGACCGCGTAGTACGGCACCGGCGCGACGGTACGACCGACCTGCTCGAGCACGAGCGCGGTCTCGAGGAACCCGTAGCCGCCCCCGCCGTGCGCCTCGGGCACCGCGATGCCCAGCACACCGGCTTCGGCGAGCTTCGCCCACAGCTCGCGATCGAAGTTGTCCTCTCCACCCTCGACCTCCTTGAGGCGCTCGTTGGTGAGCTCCCCTTCGAGGATCTGCTTGGCGAGACCCTGGAGGTCGTCCTGCTCTTCGCTGAAGCTGAAATCCATCTCTACTGCTCCACTTCCACTGCTCTACTTCCGCTTCCCAGCCGTGCGGTCTGTCGGACTGCTTCCCGCACGCTCCATCCGCTTCGTTCGTTCCGCATCTTCTCTACTGCTCCACTTCCACTGCGCTATCGAGAACGGGGCATGTCGAGGCCGAACACGCCGATGAGCTCTCGCTGCACCTCGTTGGTGCCGCCGCCGAACGTGAGGATGATGAGACCACGGTACGACTGCTCGAGGCGCGCCTGGAGCACCGCGCCGGGGGCGTCGTGGGTGAGGTACGCGTGCGGGCCGAGGATCTCCATGAGTGACTTGAAGGCCTCGAGGTAGAACTCGGTGCCGAACACCTTGGTGGCCGACGCGTCAGCCGGCTGCAGTGCGCCCTTCGTCGACGCCCACGCGATCTTCCAGTTCATGAGACGAAGGAACTCGAGGCGTGCGTGCACGCGGGCGAGGCCGAGCTGCACCCATTCCTGGTCGATGGCACGCGATCCGTCGGCAAGCCGGGTCTCCTGCGCCCAGCCGCGCACCTCGTTCAGGCTGCGCTCGACGATGCCCGAGGAGCAAAGCGTGACCCGCTCGTGGTTGAGCTGGTTGGTGATGAGGCTCACGCCCTCGTTCTCGTCGCCGACCCGCGTCGACACGGGGACGCGCACGTCCTCGAAGAACGTCTGGTTGATGTCGGACTCACCCATCACCTGGAACGGGAGGACCTTGATGCCGGGCGCGTCCATCGGGAGCACGAACAGCGAGATCCCCTTGTGCTTCTTCACGTTCTGGTCGGTGCGGGCGGCGAGCCAGATGTAGTCGGCGTCGCTCGCGAGGCTGGTCCACATCTTCTGACCGTTGATGACGTACTCGTCGCCGTCACGCTCGGCCTTGGTGCGGAGCGCAAAGAGGTCGGTACCGGCGCCGGGCTCGGAGTACCCGATGCAGAAGTGGATCTCGCCCTTGAGGATCTTCGGGAGGAAGAACTCCTTCTGCTCGTCCGAGCCGTGGTTCATGATCGTCGGACCGACGGTGTTGATCGTGAGCATCGGCACTGGCGCGCCCGCCCGCATCGACTCGTCGAACCAGATGAACTGCTCGACCGGCGTGAACCCGCGCCCGCCCCACTCCTTCGGCCAGCCGACGCCGAGCCATCCGTCGGAGCCCATCTGGCGCACGACCTTGCGCATCGCCGGACCGACGCCGTGGCTGTGCGAGATCGACGCCCGCACCTCGGGCGTGAGGAGCTGCTGGTAGTAGTCGCGCACCTCGAGCTGGAGCTTCTGCTGCTCGTCAGTCAGGCCGATGTACATGGAGGGCTCCCGGGGCAGAAGGAAATCTGGAACACGTTACAGAATCGCTGCCGCCACCGGCCATTCGCCCTGGAGGTTCCGACCCCTGGGGTTCCGTCGCCCGGATCAGGCTCGCCCGGATCCGGGCTCCACCCGGTCGGCGAACAGCGCCTCGATCTCGGGTCGCAGCCGGCGCGTTCGGGGGAAGTTCTCACCGCTCAGTCGAGGCCCATGAGGCTGGACAACCCGGTGCGCATGCCGGTCGTGTAACCGCCGTCGACGACGAGCGCATGGCCGGTGATGAACGAGGCGTCGTCGGACGCGAGGAACGCGGTCGCCGACGCGATCTCCTCGGCCCGTCCGAAGCGCCCGAGCTTGTGCTGCTCGCGGTACTCGTCGGCGAAGGCCGCCATCGACTCGCTCCCGAGCACGGCGCGGAACATCGGCGTGTCGATGAAGCCGGGGCATACGGCGTTCACGCGCACCCCGAGGCGGCCGTAGTCGATGGCCATGTTCTTGGTGAGCAGGACGACGCCGCCCTTCGACGCGTTGTACGCACTGCCGCCCTCGGTGCCCTCGATCCCCTCGACGCTCGCCACCGTGACGATGCTCCCCGAGCGCTGCTCGACCATGTGGCGCAGCGCGTGTTTGCAGGTCAGGAACGTGCCGGTGAGGTTGACCGCGATGACGCGCGCCCAGTCGGCCGCCGCGACACCGTGGACCGGGCCACCACCCGCGACGCCGGCGAACGTCGCGAGCACGTCGACGCGCCCGTGCTCCTCGGCGACGGCGTCGAACGCGGCTGCGAGTGCGGCTTCGTCGGTCACGTCGAGGCGATGGAAGCCCGCCAGCGGCACGCTCGGCTCGGCAAGGTCGAGGCCGACGACGACCGCGCCCTCCTCGGCGAGGCGGACGCACGTCGCCTCACCCAGCCCCGACGCCGCGCCCGTCACCACCGCGACCTTGCCGTCCAATCCCCTCATCGCTTTATGATCGCTGAAACTCGTTCCACTCACCAATGCTCGCCCGCCACTGATCGCTCAACACCTTGCTCCCGGAGAGGCCGTCGATGAAGTTCGCGCTGTTCTACGAGATACCGGTCCCCAAGCCCTGGACCCCGGGCAAGGAACACCAGGCGTACAAGGACACGCTCGAGCAGGCGATCCTCGGCGACGAGGTCGGCTTCCACGCCTTCTGGACGGTCGAGCACCACTTCCTCGAGGAGTACTCGCACTGCTCGAACCCCGAGGTGCTCTACGGCGCGATCGCGGCGCGCACGAAGAACATCCGCATCGGCTACGGCGTACGCCTGCTCCCCCAGCCGTTCAACCACCCGATCCGCACCGCGGAGTCGGTCGCGGTGCTCGACCTCATCTCGGACGGCCGCGTCGACTTCGGGACCGGACGTGGATCGAGCCGCGCCGAGCTCGAGGGGTTCAACGTCGACCCGGACCAGGCGCGCCCGCAGTGGAAAGAAGCGCTCGGGCACATCGTCGGTGCGTGGACGAACGAGTACTACCAGGCCGACGGAGCGTTCTGGCAGATGGGCGGCCCCCGCCGCGTGCAGCCCAAGCCGCTCCAGCAGCCGCACCCGCCGATCTTCGGCGCGACCAGCTCACCGGCCGGTCACGAGGAGGTCGGGCGCCAGGGCATCGGCCTCTGCTCGTTCACCGTCGGCCTGCCGCCCGAGGAGCTGACGAAGAACCTCGACCTGTACCGCAAGGGTTTGAGCGAGTGCGTCGAGCCCGTCGGCAAGTTCAAGAACGAGACCGCGGCGAACTTCACGATGGTGCACTGCGGGCCGACCAAGGACGAGGCCTACGCGGTCGCCAAGGAGTCCTTCGAGTGGTACCCGAAGGCCGGCGCCGCGATC
>JALHSW010000650.1 GCA_022865365.1 Acidimicrobiia bacterium
GTACAACCCGATGGTCTCGAGCTACGGACCATCGGGCGGGCTCCAGGGCACCAACCCGTTCACGGAGATGCGGCGAGCCAAGGACCGGGGGATGCGCCTCGTCGTGATCGACCCGCGTCGCACCGAGCTGGCCGGGTTCGCCGATGTCTTCCTCCAGGTGCGACCGGGTGAGGACCCCACCCTCCTCGCCGGCATCATCAACGTGGTGCTCCGCGAGCACCTGCACGACGCGGAGTTCTGCGAGCAGTGGGTCGGAGACTTGGATGCGCTCGCCGACGCGGTGGCGCCCTTCACCGTCGAGGCCGTGGCCGAACGGTGTCAGGTCGCCGCCGACGACATCGTGGAGGCGGCGCGCCTGTTCGCCACCGGGAGCAGGGGGACGGCCGGTACCGGTACCGGGCCGAGCATGGCTCCGCACTCGAGCCTCACCGAGCACCTCACGCTTGCGCTCAACATCGTGTGCGGCCGGGTCAATCGGGAGGGCGACCGGATCGGGCCGGGGTGGTTCCTGTACCCCGAGACCCCCAAGCGCGCCCAGGTGGCACCCCCGCGCGACGTACGCACCGGGCCGCACCACCGGGTGCGCGGGCTCCGCGGCTACCGGGGCGAGATGGTCACCAGCGCCCTCGCCGAGGAGATCCTCGAACCGGGTGAGGACCGGGTGCGGGCGCTGATCGTGAACGGCGGGAACCCGGCCGTCGCGTGGCCCGATCAGGAGCTCACCATGCGGGCCCTCCGGGATCTCGAATTGCTGGTGGTGATCGACCATCGCATGACGCCGACCGCGGAGGTCGCCGACTACGTGATCGCGCCGCGCCTGTCGCTCGAGCGCGCCGACGTGCCGCATCTCATGGACATGTGGTTCTCGGCGCCCTACACGAACTACACCGACGCCGTGGTCGAACCCACCGGTGACGTGCTCGCCGAGTGGGAAGTGTTCGCCGGGCTCGCGCGCCGGATGGGGACGCCGCTCCCGCTTCCCGGGGGCGACCTCGCCGCGCTGTCGGATCCCGACGACGACCAGGCGATCGATCTCGTGTTCGCGAACACCCGCATGTCGGTCGCGGAGATGCGCGATGCACGGGGCGTGGTACACGAGGATCGCGCCATGGTCGTGCAGGCCGCGGACCCTGACTGCGACGCCCGGTTCGCCCTCGCGCCGGTGGAGGTCGTCGAGGAGCTCGCCGAGGTCGGCGCCGAGTCGACGAGTGCCGAGGTCCTCGCGCACGGCCGGCTCGCGGACTACCCGTTCCGCCTCGTGTCCCGCCGGCTCAAGGCCGTGATCAACTCGCTCGGGACCGAGCTCCCGGTGCTGCGCTCGAAGGGGACGACGAACCTCGCGTACATGCACCCCGACGATCTCGCCGAGATCGGTGTTGACGAGGACGATCTCGTCGAGATCACCTCGCCCCACGGCGCAATCGTGGCCGTGGTCTCGCCTGCACCCGACGTCAAGCGCGGCGTCGTCTCGATGGCGCACTCGTGGGGCGACGGGTCGCTCGACGCCTCCAAGGTTCGTGACATCGGCGTGCCGACGAACCGGCTCGTGACGACGGGCGACGGCTACGACGCCATCACCGGCATGGCGGTCCAGAGCGCCATCCCCGTGGCGGTCGCGAAGCGGGAGCCGGCTCCGGTCTGAGCAAGCCCCCGCTCGCGAGGTGAGCTACTCGGCGTCGGGGATCCAGCTACCGTGGAACCCGGTCGGGATGCGGCGCGGCAGGTGCACCTCGGCGACCGGCTCGGCCGCCATGTCGGAGGCATCGAGCACGACCAGGTAGCTGGTGTCCGTGGTCGCATCGTGCACGTAGGTCATCACCCAGCCGTCGTCGGGGTTCGCGGCACCGGACGCCGAGACAAACGACGGCTCGCCGGGGCTGTGCCCCTTCGGGAACCGGTGGGCGGTCTTGGCCCCGGTGGCGAGCTCGTACTTGATGAGCTCACCTTGCCCGTCGGCCAAGGACGACGCCGCCACCACGTACCCGTAGCGGGCGTCGATGCCGACGTCGCGTGGCGCGAGCCGCGGGAACTCGCACGACTGGTCGTCGAGCCGGCGCTCGGACACCGCACCGGTGGTGAGGTTGAAGCGCCACTCGTGGAACATCGGCGTCATCTCGGGTGCGACCTCGCCGCCCATCGCGATCGCGCTGCTGTCACGCCACAGCTCGGGGAATCGAACACCCTGGACCACCACGGTGTCTCCGTCGTCGTGCGCGTTCATGGTGTGGAACACGTAGCACGGCTCGACGTCGAACCACCGGACGTCGGCGTCGACGCCTTCACGCCCCATGATGCCGAAGCGCGACGGGTAGTCGTCGTCCCACTTGAACGGCATGCCACCCGTCATCGCGGCCTCCATGTCGAAGACCATGTTGAGGTCCATGAAGATCGTGTGGTTCCGGCTGACCGCGAAGTCGTGGATCATCGTCGAGGCCGTGACCGTGATCTCGGTGCTCTGCACCAAGGTGCCGTTCTTGTCAGCGCGGTGGTAGGTGAGGAACGGCGGCAGGGCACTGTACCCGAAGAAGAGCAGCTCGCCCGTGGCGGGGCACACCTTCGGGTGCGCGGTCATCGGGGTGGTGAGGCGCCCGTCGAAGTCCAACACACCGACCGTGTCGAGGTCCTTCGTCA
>JALHSW010000651.1 GCA_022865365.1 Acidimicrobiia bacterium
GCCGCGAACCACGCGCTCGACACCGCGACCCTCAGCGTCCTCGGGTACGAGCACGAGCGGAAGGTCATCCGCAGCTGGAACTGCTGAGCGTCACCTGCTCGGCTTGGTCAGCGGGCGTCAGCGGTAGTTGCCGGTGTGACCGAGGCTGATCTTTCCCGGCTGAGGGAAGATCGCCAGGCCGTGGGGGCCGTGCTCGACGGGGATCGTGTGCGCGAGCGTGCCCGTGGCCGTATCGAACACGTAGACCACGTCGTTGTAGCGGCCGCTCACCCAGAACTGGGTGCCGTCGGTCGAGACGCCACCCATGTCGGGGCTGCCGCCACCGGGGATGGTCCACGTGGCGACGGGCGCCCTGGTCGCGAAGTCGAGCACCGTCACCGAGCCTGCCTTGCGGTTCGTGACGTAGAGCTGGGTGCCGTCACGGCTCGGGTACAGACCGTGTGCGCCCGCCCCCGTCGGGATGAACGCAGCCTCGGTCATGGTGGCCGGGTCGATGACCGAGACGCCCCCACCGTTCTTCACGTGGTTCGCGACGTAGAACACCGCGCCGTCGGGCGCGATGCGCACGTCGATCGGCTCGCCGCCCACCTCGACCTGACCGGTAACCGCCAGGGTGGGGAGGTCGATGCGCACGACCCACCCGGAGAACTCACAGCTGGCGATCATCGTCATGCCGTCGGCGGTGAAATCCGCGTGGTTCACCCCTGCGTACGGGACGGAGATGCTCGTGATGAGCGCCCACGTCGAGGGGTCGCGCACGTCGATGCGCTTCTCGCGCTCGGCCATCACGAGCGCGTACTTGCCGTCGGGAGAGAAGTAGAGGTTGTACGGGTCGTCGACGGGGATCGGCGCTCCGGGTCTGCCGGTGCGCGGGTCGATCGGGGTGAGCGAGTTCCCCAGGTTGTTGTTCACGTACAGGGTGCTGAGGTCGTACGACGGCACGACGTGCTGCGGCAGGTCGCCGACCGGGAACACGTCGATGACCTGGAACGTCGCCGGGTCGATCACCGTGACCGTGTTCGAGTGACCGTTGGGTACGTACACGCGCGACGGCACGTCGCGCACCGAGTCGGCGAGCATGCCGGCGCGGGTGCCGGCGTACACGTCGGCCGGTGGCGGAGGCGCCGTGGTTGTCGTGGACGGGGGCGGTGCCGCGGTCGCGGTCGTGGTCGGCGAGTCGGCGGTGGTGTCGTCGCCACCCCCGCAGGAGGCCGCAGCCACGAGGAGGAGCAAGGCGAGGACGAGCCCGGGGAGCGGGACGGGGAGGCGTCGCATCCGGCCCATTCTTGCCGCGCCTAGCGTCGTGCCGCGTGATCTCGTTGACGGAGGCGATGACGACGCGTGGCCACGAGCAAGTGGTGTACGCGACCGATGCCGCGGCCGGGTTGCGCGCCATCATCGCGGTCCACTCCACGGCCCTCGGACCCTCGCTCGGAGGGATCCGCTTCTGGCGCTACGAGCGTGAGGACGACGCGGTCCTCGACGCGCTGCGGCTCTCGGAGGCGATGACGCTCAAGGCCGCGGCGGCGGGACTCCACCAGGGTGGGGGCAAGGCCGTGGTGCTCGTCGACGATCCGGATGCACAGCGTTCGCCGGCGTTCCTCCACGCGCTCGGACGCGCGATCCACGAATTCGGCGGCCGTTACCTGGCGGCCGAGGATGTCGGGGCGACCCAACGCGACATGGATCTCATCGCGGAGGTGACGCCGTGGGTGACGGGCGTCGACCCGGCACGGGGCGGTTCGGGCGACCCGTCGCCGGTCACCGCGGTGGGGGTCGTGGCTGCGATGCGTTCGGTGCTCGGATTCCTCGACGATGAGCCCACGCTCGCCGGGCGCCGCGTCGCGGTTCAGGGTGCCGGCCACGTCGGCGCGCACCTGGTGGAGCGCCTCGTCGGCGCCGGCGCGTCGGTCGTGGTGGCCGACGTGAACGAGGCGAAGGCCCGGGCCGTCGCGGCCGCGAACGGTGCCGATGTGGTCGGGGCGGACACGATCCTCGGCGAGGAGTGCGACGTGCTCGCGCCGTGCGCGCTCGGCGCGGTCGTCGACGCCACGACGGTCGAGCAGCTGCGATGCCGAACCCTCTGCGGCGCAGCCAACAACCAGCTCGTCGACGACACCGTCGAGGACCTCCTCGTCGCGCGTGGGATCGTCTATGTACCCGACTTTGTCGCCAACGCCGGCGGGATCATCAACATTGCCGAGGAGTTCACCGGCTACTCGCGGGAGCGTGCGCTCGCTCGCACCGAGGCGATCGAGGACACCGTCACCCAGGTGCTCGAGCTCGCCCGCGAGCACGGCATGCCGCCGGGGCGCGCCGCGGTCGAGATGGCGTGTGCTCGCGTCGAATCCGAAGGGGCAGGCCGGCGCTGGGAGCCCGGTGACCCGGCCGCGTGGACCGACGGTGCACCCCTCCGGAGCGTGCGCCCCGCTGGCTGATCGGTTGCCCCGGGCGCCTCGACCCGGCCGGTAGGGTGCCCTGGATGCCGGCATCAACGTCCAGCCAGCTCGACGTGCGCTGGGTCGACTCCGATGCGGCGCTCGCCTCGGTCGTCAAGACCTTGAGCTCGGAGGAGCAGTACGGCCTCGACACCGAGTTCGTGGCCGAACGCACCTACTACCCGCGCCTGTGTCTCGTGCAGCTGGCGTGGCCCGGTGGGATCGTGCTCATCGACCCACTCGCGTGCGACATCGCTGCGCTCGCCGAGGTCCTCGAGACCACGGCGATGATGATCACGCACGCCGGCAGCGCCGACCTCCCGATCATCGAGCGCGCGTGCGGCGCGCGACCGCAGGCCCTGTTCGACACCCAGCTCGCGGCGGGCTTCGTCGGCTTGGGTCAGCCGTCGCTGGTGTCGCTCGTCTCTGCGCTGCTCGACGTCCGCCTCGACAAGGGCGACCAGTTGACCGACTGGGCGCGTCGCCCACTGTCGGACTCCGCACGCCGGTACGCGGCGGGTGACGTGGCGCATCTCCTGGCGCTCACTGCGGCGCTGCGCGAGCGCCTGGAGAGCCGCGGACGCGAGGCGTGGGCTGTCGCCGAGTGCGCGGTGCTCCTCGCGGCCCGGCCGCGCGACCCCGATCCCGACATCGCGTGGTGGCGTATCAAGGGCTCACGCTCGCTGCGTGGGGAGCAGGCGTGCATCGCGCAGTCCGTCGTCGCGTGGCGCGAGCGCCGAGCACGCGAGCAGGACCTCCCGGCACGCTTCGTGCTCTCCGAGCTTGCGTTGACCGCAATCGTGCAGCGCCCTCCGAAGACGGCCGGCGACATCACGGGGCTGCGCGGCGCGGGGAGTCTCCCGAAACCCGTCATCGCCGGCCTGTTCGAAGCCGTTGTGGCAGGGCGGGCGATGGACCGGTCCGAGCTGCGAAGTCCTCCGAAGCACGGTGACGACTCGGGGCTGGACGCTGCCGTAGGGATCCTCAACGGGTGGGCCGCACAGATCGCGTCCGGAGAACAGGTGGACGCGCGGCTTCTCGCCACTCGCGAAGACGTGAAGGCCCTGGTGAACGGACGCCCGGGGCGCCTCGACGATGGTTGGCGCGCCGCGATGGTCGGCGACGATCTGCACGCACTCGTGGCGGGAGAAGCTGTGGTTCGCCTCGTGGGTGGGGGGAAACGACTCCAACTCGAACCGTCGCCGCGCGTCGACGCGTCCTAGTCCTGGTCGCGCTCGCTCGGCGCCGGGGTACCCGGCGCCGCTATGGGGGACGCTCGGCTACTCCTAGCGACCCATCAGATCGTCGGCTGCTTCTGCGTCGATGCCGACGCGCTCGTCGGCGAGCATCCGAGCCGCGCCGAGACCGATCACGCCGGCACTGAGCGCGCCGAGGCCGACGAGTCGCGCGTGCAGCGGTAGCCGGCGCGTGAGCAGCAGTGCGAGGCCGTCGACGATGTCGACCGCGGCACCCATCCCCACCCACTCGGCGTCCTGGGTGCACTCCTTCAGGCACGTGATCGCGCCGACACCGAGTGCGAGGTCACGCGCGCCGAGCATCCGGCC
>JALHSW010000652.1 GCA_022865365.1 Acidimicrobiia bacterium
GCCCGGCCCAGACGTCCGACGGGGGGTCGCGCAGGATCAGCGCCGCACTCACTGCGGCGTGGGGCGAGCCGACGAAGGCCCGCCGCCACCGATCGGCGGTCTCCGGATCGCTCGTGGCGAGGTCGAAGGAGGCCGTCTCGGCGTGCGGACCCGTGGCCAGGGTGAGTGCCGGGATCCGCCGGACGTAGGCGACGGTCTCGGGCGCCATCGCGGTTGGCGCCCCGTCGACGTGGACGAGGACAGGTTCTTCGAGGGTGTCGGCGAGCGCGGCGTCGAGGGCCGCCGGTCCCGACTCGAGCAGTCGGGCGTCGAGCTCGACGACGCCCGACTCGACGACGCCCGACTCGACGACGCCCGGCTCGACGACGCCCGGCTCGACGACGCCCATGGACCGGCCGGTCAGTCCGACGAGGGCAACGGCTTCGCCTGGGCAATCTCCATCGGCTGCCCATGGCAGGCGAGGTCGCCGTCCCCGGCCTTGGTGACGAGGACCGTCGCCTCGCACTCGCCGCACTGGTAGCGCTTGCCCAACAGGTTCGCCATCAGGATCCCTCCCGCGGCGGCATCGGCGCGCCACAGCACGAGATGTCACCGTCGGTCGCCTTGACGACGATGATCTCGGTCCCGCACTTCGAGCACTGCAGGCGTGCGCCCACCGCTTCTGGTGCCATGCGGGCAGACTAGCGAAATGACGCGCTCGGCCGAATATCGAGACCTGACTCTCGAGATGCGTGATCGCGTCGCGGTGATCACGCTCGATCGCCCCGAGCAACGCAACGCGTTCACCGCCGCGATGGGGGACTCGCTGGGGCGGGCCTATGCCCACTGCGACACCGACGACGACGTGCGGGCCGTCGTGGTCACCGGTGCCGGCGACGCCTTCTGCGCCGGCGCCGACCTCGGGGGCGGCGGCGACAGTTTCGCCGCTCCCCGACATGGGTCGCTCGCTGAGCGCCGGGATACCCGACCCGAGGGCGCTCGCTCCCAGGCCGCGGAACGGGAGTTCTCGTCGTCGCCGGTGCGTCCGACGGCGTGGGAGATCCGCAAGCCGGTCATCGCGGCGATGAACGGCCATGCGATCGGGATCGGGATGACGCTCGCGCTGCACTGCGACGTGCGCTTCATGGCGACGGGCGCGAAGTACGGCATCGTCCAGGTCCGCCGAGGTGTGCTCGCGGATGCACACTCGCACTGGACGCTGCCCCGGGTCGCCGGCTTCGCCCACGCGACCGAGCTGCTCCTGACCGGTCGGCACTTCACCGCCGAGGAGGCCGTGGCGATGGGCGTCGCGAGCCGGGCGCTCCCGGCCGATGAGGTGCTCGACGCGGCGCTGGAGATGGCCCGCGACATCGCGGTGAACACCGCACCATTGTCCGTTGCGCTCAGCAAGCGCATCCTGTGGTCGGATCCGCCGCTCACCGCTGCCGAGACCGATCGACTCGAGACGGAGTACCACCGCGTCGTCATGGGCCGCGAGGACGCCAAGGAGGGGGTGCTCGCGTACCTGGAGCGCCGGGAGCCCCACTGGACGCTCAGCCCGACGCGCGACTGGCCCGGGAGTCCGCTGAGGGAGGGTCCGCTTACGGAAGGCTGAAGACGCGTCGGGCGTTGTCGCGGAGGAACTTCGGCCACACGTGGTCGCGGAACGCCACGTCGGGGAGCTGCTCGAAGATCGTGTCGTAGGAGAGTCCCATCGGGAAGTACCCGGCGAAGAGGATCTTGTCGGCCCCGCGGGTGTTCGCGTACGCGACGATCTCGCTCGGGTAGTACTTCGGAGCGAACGCGCTGGTCGAGTAGTAGAGGCCGGGCCACTTGAGCATCAGCTTCACCGCGAGATCAGCCCACGGTTCCGCGCCGTGACGCATCACCACCGTCAGCTCGGGGAACTCGTAGCAGACGACGTCGAGGCACTCGACGCGCTGGGGGGCGAGGGGCACGCGCGGGCCCGGGATGCCGACGGTGAGGAGGATGGGGATCCCGAGCTCCACGCACGCCGCATAGATGGGGAACCAGGCGGGGTCGTCGTAGGCCCGCTGCGGGAAGGTGCCGGCCCCGAAGCTCATCGCGCCGACGACGCTCCAGTCCTCGACCGCCTTGCGAAGCTCACGTACCGACGCCATGGCACGGTTCGGATCGACGTCGACGGTCCCCGACAGGCGGTCCGGATGAGCACGGAGCGCCTGGAGCCCGGGCTCGTTCGCGGCAGAGACCCCGACCAGCGCGTGCTCCACGTCGAAGCGGTCCATCTCCGAGAGCACGGCCGTGATCGGGTCATCCGCGAACCGCGCTTCGGGCAGGTTCTTGAACATGTATGACGCGGGGTGCGCGAAGCCTTCGAGTGATTCGCGGTCCTTCAGCAGCGGCCGGAGCTGCTCCCGCCACGACTCGTCACCGGGCGCGGGCGGCAGCGCCACCATCGTGTCGACGACCGCGATGCCGAGAGCGTTGCTCACCTTGCCCTGCTCATGAGATGGCTTCGGGCGCCGGGCCCGGCGACGGGAGGTCGAGCATGTCGGCGAGCACGCGCGTGACCGCGTTGTTGACCGCCATGTCGGTGTCGACGGGCAGGATCTCGAAGTCGACGAGCAGCGCGCTCAGGCGCATCATCACCACGGCGAAGCGCAGGCCACCGAAGACCTCGTAGAACTCGAGGTCGCGAGCAACACGGCCGCTGGTCTGCTCGTAGCGGGCCACCATCTCCTCGCGCGTCGGGAACCCCTCCATACGCGGTGCCGGCATGCCTTCGTGGAAGTGGCGGTCGAGGAAGAGCCACCACCCGAGGTCCATCATCGGGTCGGCGAGGGTGACCATCTCCCAGTCGAGGACGGCGGCGACCCGGCAGTCGGCGTCGAACAGCTGGTTGTTGATGCGCGCGTCACCCCAGCAGAGGGTGATCTCCGGATCGGTCGTCGGGGCGTGGGCGCGCACCCAGTCGAGTGTCGCCTGCGCCACGGGGGGCGGGTCGCGGTCCGGGCTGGCCCACGCGAAGGAGGCCTCGTAGTACCGCAGCTGCTGTTCGAAGCCGAGCCGGCCGTACTGCGGCTTGTCGAGGTACTCGAAGCCGAGGTCCTTCCAGTCGACGGCGTGTACCGAGGCGAGCGCGTCGAGGCCGTTCTCGACGAGGGTGCGCCGTTGGGCCGGGGTCGTCTCCTCGAGCACCCAGCCGCCCTGGGTGTAAGGCGGCGTGTCGGTGGGGGCTCTGCCAACGACGGCACCCATCACGAAGAACGCCGCACCGAGGATGGTGGTGTCGGGCTCGAACCACTTCATCGGGGGCACCGGGACTGCGCTGCGCTCGCCGAGCGTCTGGATCACCCGGTACTGCGATTCGAAGTCGGCTTCCAGGAACACGGTGTGCACGGTCGGCTCGACGCGCAGCACGAGTGCCTCGGTGACGCGCTCGGCGGCGTCGGCGGGCAACCACGAGGCGTCGAAGAGCAACGTCTCGTTGGAGAACCCGGTGAACGCGGGCCCGCTGATCGGGCCAACCTCGACGTCGGAGGCGCCCGGCAGCCGGCGCGCGAGCCATCCGGCCACGATGCCGCGCGCAGCCTCGAGGTCGCGCTGTTCGGGGATGGGCATGATCGGTGCTCCCTCGGTGGTGTCGTGGCCCTCGTGAGAATGGGCCATGGTGAGAATGGGTCCTGATCAGACGAGCGTGCCGTCGTCGACGAGTCGTGTGACGTCGTCGGCCGGGATGCCCCAGTCGGCGAGGACGGTCGGAGTCTGCTCTCCGGGGTGCTCGGGGGGCAGGGGGGTCGGCGCGGGTGTGTCAGAGAAGCGGGGCGCCGGCGCGGGCTGCGGTACCCCCCGGATCTCGAGAAACGAGTCGCGGGCGATGTTGTGGGGGTGGCCCGGGGCCTCGAGTGGGCTCAGGGCGGGGGCGACGCAGGCGTCGAGGTCGGCGAAGTGTGCCTCCCAGGCGTCGCGTGTCCGGGTTGCGACGATTGCGGCGAAGCGCTCGCGCAACACGGGCCATCCGTCGCGGTCGTGCTGTTCGGGCAGCTGCTCGCCGTCGAGCCCGAGCCCGGTGACGAGCTGTGCGTAGAACTGCGGCTCGATCGCGCCGATCGCCAGCCACAGACCGTCGCTCGTCTCGTACGAGTCGTACCACGGCGCGCCCGTGTCGAGCATGTTCGTGCCGCGCTCACCCCAGTAGCCCGACGCGCGCGCCGCATAGAAGGGCGTGAGCATCGTCGCGGCCCCGTCGACCATCGCGGCGTCGACGACCTGCCCAACGCCTGTGCGCTCCCGCGCGAGCAGCGCGGCGAGGATTCCGTACGCGAGCAGCATGCCGCCGCCCGCGAAGTCCGCGAGCACGTTGATCGGCGGCGTCGGCGGCTGGCCGGCTCGCCCGAGCGGCTCGAGGGCCCCGGCGATCGCGAGGTAGTCGATGTCGTGCCCGGCCCGGCCGGCGAGCGGACCACTCTGCCCGTACCCGGTGAGGCGCCCGTAGACGAGGCGCGGGTTGCGGGCGCACGCGACGTCGGGCCCGATGCCGAGACGTTCGGCGACCCCGGGGCGGAACACCTCGAACGCGACGTCGGCGCGGTCGCAGAGGCGCAAGAAGGCTTCCACCCCGTCGGGTCGCTTGAGGTCGAGGCCGATCGCGCACTTCGAGCGGGTCATCGCACTCGTGGCCGGTCGTGATCGGTCGACCGCGCGCGCCGCGTCGGCGCGATCCACGGTGAGGACGTCGGCGCCGAGGTCGGCGAGCAACATGCCGCAGAACGGCCCGGGACCGAGACCGACGAGCTCGACGACGCGTGTGCCCGCGAGCGGTCCCCCGGTGCGGGGGTCATGGGTACGGGGCGCCGATCGATGGCTCATGCGTCGCCGATCCCGACGGGGGGGATCGTTCCCGTGCGCGCCATCACGAAGACGCCATCGGCCTCCGCGGTGGCCCCGTCGCCGTCGGACACGGCTCCCTCGACCTGCAGCGTGCGGCCACCGGTGCGGGTGACGTGCGCCTCGTACCGCAGTGGCGTGTGCAAGCGCGTCGGGCGGCGGTATCGGATGGTGAGCGTGCCGGTCGGGGCTGGGCGCTCGGCGCTGGCGGCCGCCGCAGCCGCGAGCACGAGGTCGAAGGCCGCGGCCAGCACCCCGCCGTGGACCATGCCCGGCATTCCCACGTGGCGTTGGTCGTAGGTGACCGTCGCGATCGCACCCGACGGGCCCCGCTCGAGGTGCATTGGTGGCGAGAGCGGGTTCGACGGCCCGACGAACGGGTGGTGCTCGAAGATCGCCTGGCTCCCGGGACCGAGGCCGAGCGCCCCCGTGGGCCCGGGTGGGAACCCGGCGAACCGGGTGGTCACCGCCGCGGGCGCCAAGCGCTCGTTGACCGCCTCGATCGCGGCCGCGGCCCCGTCGAGTTCGGCAGCGGATGCCCGACTCCCCACGAGGTTCCCGATGAGCGCTCGTGCGGCGGTGCCGGCGCGCCGCGACGCGACGATCTCGTCGGGGAGGTCCCCGTCGGGGAAGGTCATGGGCGTGGCGTCCGGACCGGTCATGGGAGTGAGCGGCGATCCTAAACTCATGCCCGGAACCGCCAGGCCCAGACTCGGCGCCTCGTTACCTCGCCGAGTCCTCACCCCTCAAGCGTCACCCTGAACCTCACCCCTCGATGAGAGGCCACAACCATGCCCCAGCCGGTGATCGTCGAAGCCGTCCGAACGCCGATCGGGAAGCGCAACGGCTGGCTGTCGGGGCTCAAGGCCACCGAGACGCTCCGCCACGCGCAGCTCTCGGTGATCGAGCGCGCCGGCATCGACCCGATGCTGGTCGACGAGGCGATCGGGGGCTGCGTCACCCAGGCGGGGGAGCAGGGCTCCAACGTCACTCGCAACGCATGGCTCAGCGCCGGGCAGGACCGCCTCCCGTACCAGACCGCGTGCACGACGGTCGACGCCCAGTGCGGCTCGGCCCAGCAGGCCAACCACCTCGTCGCGGGGTTGATCTCCGCCGGCGGCATCGACGTCGGCATCGCGTGTGGTGTCGAGCAGATGAGCCACGTGCCGCTCGGCGCGAATGTCTACAACGGGCCGGGAACCACCAAGACCGAGCCGTGGCCGTGGGACGACCCGCCCGAGGGGCAGTTCGGCGCCGCCGAGCGCATCGCCGACAACCGGGGCATCACGCGTGAGGACCTCGACGAGTGGGGCTTCCACTCCCAGCGCAAGGCGAAGCAGGCGTGGGACGAGGGTCGCTTCGAGCGTGAGGTCGCGCCGATCGAGACGCCGGTCCTCGGCGACGACGGTCAGCCCACCGGCGAGACGCAAGCAATCTCACGCGACCAGGGCCTGCGCGACACGACGATGGAAGGGCTCGCGAAGCTCAAGCCCGTCGTCGAGGGCTACAAGCACACGGCCGGCACCTCGTCCCAGCTCTCCGACGGGGCGGCCGCGGTGCTCTGGATGAGCGAGGAGAAGGCGGCCGAGCTCGGCCTCAAGCCCCGCGCCAAGCTCCTGCATCAGCTCGTCACCGGCACCGACCCGTACTACCTGCTCGACGGCCCGGTCGACGCGACGAACAAGATGCTCGCGCGCTCGGGCATGGTGATGAGCGACTTCGATGTCTTCGAGATCAACGAGGCGTTCGCGGCGGTGGTGCTGAGCTGGGCCCAGGTGCACAAGCCCGACCTCGACCGGGTCAATGTCAACGGCGGCGCGATCGCACTCGGCCACCCGGTCGGGTCCACCGGCTCACGCTTGATCACCACGGCGTTGCACGAGCTCGAGCGCACCGACGGTGAGCTCGCGTTCGTCACGATGTGCTGCGGCGGTTCACTCGGCACCGCGAGCATCCTCCCGCGCCTCTAGAGAACCTTTCAGGCGAGGTGGGTGCGGAGGAACGCGCCGACCTCGGCCATGGCGGTGTCGGCTTCGTCGACGAGTGCGTCCATGCCGACGAAGCCGTGGATCATGCCGTCGAAACGATGCCTCGTGACGTCGTTGCCCGCCTCCCCGAGGTGCTCGACGTACGCCTCGCCCTCGTCGCGCAAGGGATCGAACTCGGCGGTGATCACCAGCGCGGGAGGCAGACCGGCGAGGTCGGGGGCGCGCAGCACCGACGCGTAGCCGCTGTCGGGGTCGCCGTCGGGGCCGAGGTACTGCTCCCAGAACCAGCGCATCACCGAAGCCGAGAGCAGGTACCCCTCGGCGTTCTGCACGAACGACGGCGTCGCGCACGCCGCGTCGATGACAGGGTAGAGCATCACCTGCGCGGCGAGGCCCGGCCCGTCGTCGGCCCGCGACGCCAGGGCGACGGCGGCCGCGAGGTTCCCGCCCGCGCTGTCGCCGGCCACGGCGATGCGGTCCAGATCGCCGCGCAGGTCGGCCGCGTGGTCGGTGAGCCAGTGGGTGACGGCCATGCAGTCGTCGAGCGCGGCGGGGAAGCGGTGCTCGGGCGCGAGGCGGTAGTCGACGCTCACCACGAGGGC
>JALHSW010000653.1 GCA_022865365.1 Acidimicrobiia bacterium
AGCTCTGCGCGGTACGACGCGACGAGCTGGTCGAGTGGCCCCTCGGCGTCGGCGAGCGCTTGTTTGGCGTCGCGGCGCCGGACTGGTTCGATCGCATTGCTCTGCAACGCCTGCAAGAGCCTCGGAAAGCCACTCTCGGCGTCGAGCCGCTCGTCCGATCGCTCGAGTGCGACGCGGCGCAGCGGCGACGAGAGCGCGACGATCGGGGCCCGCACGCCGAGGTCGCGCAGGTGTGCTCCGTCGAGCTCGGCGATGCGCCGCCATTCTGGGTAGAGATCGGTCTTCGTCAGGCAGAACACGACAGCGGGGCACACCTCCAGCGCTCGCTCGAGGAACGCGCCCTCGGGGCCGGTGAGCTCGCTCGACGCGTCGCTCACGAAGAGCAGCAGGTCGACCGACGCCAGGAGCGCGAGCGTGGCCGTCGTGCCCGCGTCGGTGAGGCTCCCCGCTCCCGGTGTGTCGACGAGCGCGAGGCCGTGGCGCAACACCGGGTTGGGGATGCCCACGTCGACGCGCTCGACCCGCCGAGCGTTGTCGGCGTTGCCGTGCTCCGACACGTACTCGGCGACGTCCGCGAGCCGGATCTCCTCCACGACGGACTGCGCGCCCTCCCGGCGGCGCACAGCGGCTTGGGGCGGGTCGCGGTCGTAGACGATCGTGAGGGCAGCAGTGGCGATGTCGTCGTCGACGGGGCAGACGTCCTGGCCGAGGAGGGCGTTCACGAGCGAGCTCTTGCCCTGCTTGAACTCGCCGACCAGGCACACCACCGCCGTGCTGCCGATGACCGCGCTGCTCGCGGCGCGGAGGCGACCTTCGAGATCGGTGCGCCCGCAGCGCGCAGTGGCGTCGGCTGCCGCGAGCAGCAGCCTCGCGGCGTCGACCCATGCGGGCGCGACCTCGACGGCCTCATCGGTCTGGTCGGTCATCAGTGGCTCGCTGCCCGCATCCGAAACGTGCCACGCTGTCGCCCCGTATCGGGCACGAGTGGTGAGGAGCACCGATGGACTACTTCCTCGGGGTGGATCTCGGGACGACCTTCTCGGCCGCCGCGACTGCGCGCGACGGCCGGGCCGAGGTCGTGACGCTGGGGAGCCGCTCTCCGTCGATCCCTTCGGTCGTGGTGCTGCGCGCCCACGGCGAGGTGCTCGTGGGGGAGCCAGCCGAGCGTCGCGCCTTCTCGGAGCCGGCTCGTACCGCACGCGAGTTCAAGCGCCGTCTCGGGGACCCCACCCCCATGATCCTGGGCGGCACGCCGTACGGCGCCGAGGCCCTCATGGCCCTGCTGCTCCGTCACGTCGTGGGTGTCGTCGTCGAGCGCGAGGGTGAGCCGCCCGAGGCGATCGTGCTCAGCCACCCCGCGAACTACGGGCCGTACAAGAAGGACCTGCTTGTCGAGATGGTCCGGCAGGCCGACGTCGGTCCGGTCCGGTTCGTCACCGAGCCGGAGGCGGCGGCGATTCACTACGCGGACCGCGACCGGCTCGAACCCGGCGAGGTCGTCGCGGTGTACGACTTCGGCGGCGGGACGTTCGACGCCGCGGTCCTGCGCACGACCGCCGACGGCTTCGAGCTCGTCGGCACGCCCGAGGGCATGGACCGCCTCGGCGGCATCGATTTCGACCACGCGGTGTTCGCGCACGTGCGCGGCGCGCTGGGCGGGCTCGTCGAGCAGCTCGACCCGAGCGACGGCACCGCCATGTCGGCGCTGGCCCGGCTGCGCGACGACTGCCGGGTGGCAAAGGAGGCGCTCTCTTCCGACACCGACGCCACGATCCCCATCATGCTCCCGAACGCGCAAACCGAGGTGCGCATCACCCGCGAGGAGTTCGAGGCGATGATCCGGCCGCGGCTCGCCGAGACGATCGACGCGCTCCGACGGGCGATCCGCAGCGCGGGGATCACGACGGACGACGTCGCCCGTGTGCTCCTCGTCGGCGGCTCGTCGCGCATCCCCCTCGTGGGCCAGATGGTGCGCGAGGCGATCGGGCGACCGGTGTCGATGGACGCCGACCCGAAGTACGCCATCGCACTCGGCGCGGCAGTCGCCGGCGAACGCCAGGAGGCGACGGCCGTGCCCGAGA
>JALHSW010000654.1 GCA_022865365.1 Acidimicrobiia bacterium
ACCCTGGCCCTCTGAACCCTGGCCCTCTGAACCCTGGCCCTCTGAACCCTGGCCCTCTGAACCCTGGCCCTCTGAACCCTGGCCCCCTGAACCCTGGCCCCCGAAAGTGCGCTCGGACTCGTGAAGGAGGTCGCGGAGACGCTTGCGGCCCCGGTGGAGGCGCACCTTCGCAGCCGCGAGCGAGATGCCGGTCTCGGCGGCGATCGCTTCGTGGGAGAGGCCGTACACGTCCTTGAGGATCACGGTCGTGCGCATCGACGCCGGGAGCTGGTCGAGCGCGGCGGCGAGATCGCCCAGGCCCGCGGTCGAGACAGCCAGATCTTCGGGACGAGCGTCGAGTCGGATGTCGGCTCGCTCCGGCACGTCGTCGAGGTGGACGGTGCGGTGCCGACGCCGACGATCGACGAGCGTGGAGGAGGTGTTGGCCGTGATGCGGTACAGCCACGTCGTGAACGCGGCGTCGCCGCGGAAGCGACGAATGCCCTTCCAGGCTCGGAGGTAGGCCTCCTGCACAACGTCCCGTGCGTCCTCCTCGTTCCCGGTGAGGCGGACGGCGAGGGTGTAGGTATCGACGTAGGTGCGGCGCACCAGCTCGTCGAATGCCGCCCGGTCTCCCCGGCGGGCTGATCCGACGAGCGAGTGCAGCTCGTCGGGCGCCCGTGGCTCTGGTCGATTCGGATCCATATGACTCGGAGCGACGCTACGGGGTTACTTGCCGGTAGGGCGAAGGAGGAGCCCGACCCGACCCGGCATGGAGGAACGGGGCTAGCGGGTCTCTTTGTGGACCGTGTGCTTGCGGTCCCAGCGGCAGTACTTCTTCATCTCGATGCGCTCGCGGTCGTTGACCTTGCTCTTCGTCGTGATGTAGTTGCGCCGCTTGCAGTCCTCACAGGCAAGGGTGACCTTCACTCGCTTGTCGCTGGCCATCGCCTCTATTGCCCTGCTTCCACTGTGGTCATCTACTTGAGGATCTTGGTGACGCGGCCGGCGCCGACGGTGCGGCCGCCTTCGCGGATCGCGAAGCGCAGGCCTTCTTCCATCGCGATGGGGGCGATGAGCTCGACGATCATCTCGGTGTTGTCGCCCGGCATGACCATCTCGGTACCCTCGGGCAGCTGGATCGCACCCGTGATGTCGGTGGTCCGGAAGTAGAACTGGGGCCGGTAGTTCCCGAAGAACGGCGTGTGGCGCCCACCCTCTTCCTTGGTGAGGATGTACACCTGCGCAGCGAAGTTCGTGTGCGGCGTGATGCTCCCCGGCTTGGCCAGGACCTGACCCCGCTCCACCTCTTCCTTCTTCGTCCCCCGCAACAACGCCCCGATGTTGTCGCCCGCGCGACCCTCATCGAGAAGCTTGCGGAACATCTCGACCCCCGTACAGACCGTCTTCGTCGTGTCCTTGATCCCGACGATCTCGATCTCCTCGTTGACCTTGACGATCCCGCGCTCCACCCGCCCCGTCACCACGGTCCCGCGACCGGTGATCGTGAACACATCCTCGATCGGCATCAAGAACGGCTTCTCCACATCACGAACCGGTTCCACGATGAACGTGTCGACCGCGTCCATCAGCTCCACGATCTTGCCCGCCCACTCCGCGTCACCCTCGAGCGCCTTCAGGGCACTCACCCGCACGATCGGCGTGTCATCACCCGGGAACTCGTACTCGTTCAACAGCTCACGAACCTCGAGCTCGACCAGCTCCAGGATCTCCTCATCATCAACCATGTCCGTCTTGTTCAACGCCACCACAATGCTCGGCACACCCACCTGACGGGCCAACAGCACATGCTCACGCGTCTGAGGCATCGGCCCATCCGTCGCCGCGACCACCAGAATCGCGCCATCCATCTGCGCCGCACCCGTGATCATGTTCTTGATGTAGTCCGCATGACCCGGACAATCCACATGCGCGTAATGCCGATTCTCCGTCTCGTACTCAACGTGTGAGATCGAGATCGTGATCCCCCGCGCCTTCTCCTCCGGCGCCTTATCGATCTCATCGAACGCCGTGAAGTTCGTGTTCGGGTTCTTCTCCGACAACACCTTCGTGATCGCCGCCGTCAACGTCGTCTTCCCATGGTCAATATGACCAATCGTCCCAATGTTCAAATGCGGCTTCGTCCGCTCAAACTTCGCCTTCGCCATGGGACGTACTCCTGTTGCTTTCGCAGTCGGGTCGTGA
>JALHSW010000655.1 GCA_022865365.1 Acidimicrobiia bacterium
GTTACGCAAAATGGGATACGACGTAACCCTCAACCCCATAGCCGCCGCGGGGTAGCGAGAATCTTCGCATCAGCGGCCCCGCTTCGGCGGGGCTTCTCACCGTCCGGCAGGCAATGCAGCAAGAGGTTGCGTTGCGGCGGAACGCACGAGCAGTACCGGCGGCAGAAGCGTTGATGCGCCTGCTTCGCTCAGCTGTCACACCCGCTTGCTACAACCAGCGCATGACCCAGACCGACCTTCCCGACGGACTGCTCGACAAAGTTCGCGCGCTCTTGGCCAAGGCCGAGTCGACGCGGTTCGAGGCCGAGGCCGACGCGTTCACGGCGAAGGCGCAAGAGCTGATGGCGCGCTACCGGATCGAGCGCGCAATCCTCAGCATGCACGAGCCTGCGGGCTGCGATGGTCCGACGAGCCGTCGCATCCTGGTTCCCGCTCCGTACTCCGACGCCAAGTTCATCCTCCTGGCGGGCATCGCTGCAGCGAACGGTTGCTCGGCGGTGTGGTCGAGGCGGCTCGGCTTCGCCACCGCCTTCGGGTTCGGCCCTGAGCTCGACGCGGTCGACACGCTGTTCGTTTCTCTGCTCATCCAGGCGGGCAGCGCCTTGCGGCGCCACGGTGCGAAGATCGACTCGTTCGGGCGCCGCCGCACCAAGAGCTTCCGACGGTCGTTCTTGCTGTCCTTCGCGGTTCGGATCGGAGAGCGCCTCGAGTCGACCGTCGCCGCCACGGTTGCCAACGCGCGTGCCGAGGTCGGTGCCGAGCTCGTGCCCGTACTCGTCGACCGCTCTGACCGAGCACGCGCGGCGGCCGAAGCCGCGTTCCCCGAGACCCGGTACTTCGCCCCTGTCGCCTCCGATGGAGAAGGCTGGTACGCCGGGCGCGTGTTCGCCGATCTCGTGGATCTCGCCGCCGCTCCGAGCCTTCCGTGACGCGCTCGTCCGACCGTTCGCTGTCACACCGGTGGCCCATGATCGGTGTATGGATGATGCAGTGCTGATCGAGACCTGGATCGAACTCCCCGACCTACCCGACTGGCGGCCCCTCGTCGCGGTGGCTCGGTTGTCGCGGGCGAGCGACGCGCTTCTGGCACTTGACGAACAGGACTTCATGTACATGGCTGCCGCATTGAGTGTGGACGGCGCGTTGACCATCCACCTGTACAAGCATCGGGAGACGCGCCGCTACTTGAACCTCGACGACGCTGGACACGCCTACCGGTATTGCGGTCCCGTTCCTGGGGACACGGCGGATCGGATGAGCGGGACGTACCGGCTGCACCAGTCCTTCGCGGTGGCGCTGGTCGTCGCGGCCGACGGCGCAACCGCCTGAGCACTCGTGTCCCCTTCCCCGCGATGACGAAGCAACGGCACCTACGTCCGGGAGACCGGCTCGAGGACGATGCGACGATCGTGATCCGGGGCGGTCTGCTCGATCCCGGCGGCTTGCGCGCCGACGCCCAGCGCCATCACGCCGTCTACGGCAGCTACGGGATCTCGGTCTTCGCCGCTCGTGACGTCGCCATCGACGAGTTGGCCCAGCAAGTGCCGCTTGTCCGCTTCGAGGTCCTGACCCTCGTGCGCGTCGGCGTGCTGCGGGCCGCGGGGTTCGGACTCGAGCCCACAGGCCGCAACCCCAGGCATTTCACCGTCGTCTTCGACGATCTCGACGCCGGCATCGCGGCGCTCCTCGCCTGCGAGCACCGCAGTTGGACCAACCCGTATCATGAGGACTGATCGACCAGCAGGTGGCAACCATGAATGACCTCGATCTCATAGCGGACCTCAACGCACAAGACGACGACGGTCTCGGCTGGTCGGCGCTCGCCGACGCCGCGGCTCCCGATCGGGTGCGGCCCGGCGCGATGCTGCTCGCGGGCAATGACCAGGCGCAGGCTGTGGTGCGCGTCGTCGCCGTTGATGACGACGGGCAGATCCACTTCGCGATCCTGCCCGGCTCGGTGGCCAAGAACCGCCACCTCCTCGACCGCACCGTCGCCTGACTCTTGCCGCGGCCGCGCTACCCGAAGATCGTGCGCGCAGTCATCGTCAAGCCGTCCTGTCACCGAAGTTGTCACCAGTGGGCCGGGACTCGGCGGTACTGGACGGACTCAATGGGACTGCACGGACTCCGAGCCGGGGATTTCGGGACTGGGCGGTACTTGCCGGTACCAGACGGACGTTCGTCAAGGCGCTCATAACCCGAAGGTCGTGGGTTCAAATCCCACCCCCGCCACCATCGCATCCGGTTGAGAGGCCCCGCTTCGGCGGGGTCTCGCTGGTTCTTGGGTCGGTCGACCGGCGTTGATCGTCCGGTTCTGGTCTACTTTCACGGTTTGCGCCGAGGTGGGGGATGGGGTTGGGGGAGCTACCGAGCGGGACGGTGACGTTTCTGTTCACCGATCTCGAGGGTTCGACCCGTCTCTGGGAGGAGCACCCAGACGCGATGCGCGCGGCCCTGGCCCGTCACGACGAGATCCTGCGCAACGCGGTCGAGGGCCACGGTGGGCACGTGGTCAAGACCACCGGCGACGGCCTCCACGCCGTGTTCGCCACCGCGCACGACGCCGTCCTCACCGCGGTCGAGGCCCAGCGTGCCCTGGGGGAGGAGCCGTGGCCGCTCCCGGAACCGTTCCGGGTGCGCATCGGCGTCCACACCGGTGAGGCCGAGATCCGCGACGGCGACTACTACGGCAGCGCCGTCAACCGCGCGGCGCGCGTCTCGGCCGCGGCGCACGGTGGGCAGATCGTCGTGTCGCACGCGACGGAAGAGGTGGCACGTGACCACCTCGACGGCATCGACCTCGTCGACCTCGGCGAGCACCTGTTGCGCGACCTGGCCCGACCCGAGCGGATCTTCCAGGTGCGCGCCGAGGGGCTCGCCCGCAAGTTCCCGCCGCTGCGGACGCTCGACACGCTCCCGGGCAACGTCCCCCGTCAGGCGACCAGTTTCGTCGGCCGCGAGGACGACGTCGCGGGCGTCGCCAAGACGCTGCGCGAGGTCTCGCTCGTCACCCTCACGGGTGTCGGAGGGGTCGGCAAGACCCGGCTGGCGGTCGAGGTCGCCGCCGAGCTGCAGCCCCACCAGCGCGACGGCTCCTGGATCGTGGAGCTTGCTGCCGCAGACTCGGACTAGGCGTTCGTCCAAGTCGTCGCGGCCACCCTCGGCATCGCGACGCGCCCGGCGATGTCGCTCGAGGACAGCGTCGTGGAGTCGTTGAGCGGCCGCTCGATGCTCCTCGTGCTCGACAACTGCGAGCACCTGCTCGACGCCGTCGGCCTGCTCGCGGCGCGCGTGCTGCGCGACTGTCCCGACGTGCGCCTGCTCGCACCGAGCCGCGAGGGCCTCGCGGTCCCCGGCGAGCGGGTCTGGCCACTCCGGTCGCTCTCGGTGCCGCGCGACCTCGATCCCGGATCGCTCGCGACAAGCGCGGCGATCATGCTGTTCGTCGATCGCGCGACCGCGGCCCGGCAGGGCTTTCGGCTCGACGAGTCGAACGCGGCAGCGGTCGCCGAGCTCTGCCGCCGGCTCGACGGCATCCCGCTCGCCCTGGAGCTCGCCGCCGCGCGGGTCGTGGCGATGAGCCCGGCCGAGATCGCCGGTCATCTCGACGAGCGGTTCCGGCTGCTGACCGGCGGCCGACGCACCGCGGTCGAGCGGCACCAGACGTTGCGCGCGACCGTCGACTGGTCGTATTCGCACCTCAGCGACGTCGAGCGTCGCGTCTTCGATCGGCTCGGCGTGTTCAGCGCGACCTTCGACGCCCCCGCGGCGACTGCGGTCGCCGGCGACGACCTCGAGGCCTGGGACGTGCTGGATGCGCTCACGGGTCTCGTCGCGAAGTCGATGGTCGTCGTCGCCGAGGAGGGCGAGGGCGGCGCGACCCGCTACCAGCTGCTCGAGACGCTGCGTCACTTCGCCCGCGAGCAGCTCGACTCGTCCGGCGTGGCCGACGACGCCCGCCGGCGTCACGCCGAGCACTTCGCCCGCGTCGCCGAGGACGCAAGCATCCAGCTCGAGACCGCGCTCGAGATCGAGCGGCGGATCCGGCTCCACCTCGAGCTCGACGACCTGCGCAGCGCGGTGACGTGGGGGCTCGAGCGAGACAATGCAGACGACGCCGAGCTCGCGCTGCGGATCCTCACCGCGTTGGCGAATGAGTCGGTGTTGCGGCGGTCGAACGGGATCGGCGCGTGGGCGATCGCTGCGGTCGATCACGCACGGCGCTCCACTGCGGCGCACACCACGTCGGTCCTCGGCGCCGCGGCGTGGGCACTGATCTGGCGCGGGGAGTACGAGGAGGCCCTCGCGATCGCCCGCGAGGCGCTCGACCAACCCGACCTCGAGGCTGCCCCGGGCGTCGCGTCGGCGTTCTCCGCCGAGGCGGTCGTGCTGCAGAACACGGGCCGATTCGACGACGCGATCGCGATCTACGAGCGGGCCCACGCCGTCCTCGAAGCCGGCGGTCGGTCGGGTTCGATGGCGGACTCGACGATCTGGAGCTGCCGCGCGATCGTCCACGCCGCGCAGGGTGACTACGCCCAGGCGCGCGACGACAACGCACATGCGCTCCGGATCGCGCGGGCCATCCAGAACCCGTACGCCCTCGCGCAGGCGCTGTTCGCCGAAGGGCTCGCGCGCTGGCCCGACGACCCCGAGGCCGGGCGGGTGGCGTTCGACGACGCGATCCGGCTCATGCGCAGCGGCGCTGGCGACGCCACGCTCGACAGCGCGCTGAGCCGGGTCTCCGAGCTGCGCGCCGAGGCGGGTGACAGGGCCGGCGCGCTCGACGCACTCGCCGACGCGCTACGCCACAGCGTGGAGGTCACTGGGCGGATGGGGCTCTCGTACACGACGAGCTTCTCCCTGCGAACGTTCGCCGCGCTCGGTGCGGCGCAGGCCGCTGCAACGGTGGCCGGCGCGGTCGACCACGGCGCGCTCCCCGTCGCGTCGATCTGGCAGGGGAAGGACGCCGAGGCCGTCGCGCTGGCCCGCCAACGGATCGCCGCCGCGCTCACCCCCGCGGAGATCGCGGCATGCGAGCAGCGGGGCGCCTCGATGACCGAGGACGAGGTCATCGCGTTCATCCACGCCGAAATCGACCGTCTCCAACAGGAGCTCGACGACCCCGATGCCTGAGATGCCGACGGGTACGGTGACGTTCTTCGACCGAGTGCGCGCGGACGAGCCAAGTTCCTGAGCCGTGCACGCATCCGCGGCGAGTTGCAGAGCCGGTCTACAGGCTCTCAAGGAACTCTTCGACGCTCAGCCCCGACTGACGAACGATCGATCGCAGCGTGCCCGTGGCGAGTTCGCGGTGCAGGGGGACGATGACGACTCGACCGTCGTCCGATCGGAGCTTGCGGTGGCTGCCGCGCTGGCTGATCCGCCGGAACCCGGCACGTTCGAGTGCTCGAGTGGCTTCGTCGCCGGAAATCCGCGGGAGCCGCGGGCTCACGCGGGAACGTCGACCGGCGTGATGATCAGCGGTTCAGGAAGCTCGAAACCGGGCTCGTCCTCGAAGTAGAGGCCCAGCGCTTCGGCGAGGTTCGCGCGGGCTTCATCGACCGTCCGGCCTTGGCTCGTGACCTCGACCTCGAGGCAACGGGCCACGTACCAGTCGTCTTCGTGGGAGATCGCTGCGGTCAATCGCACGAGACAAGGATACCGAGACAGACGGCGCCTCCCAGCGCCTTGCGCCATCCCAATCGATGTCACCGAACGTGTCACCAGGCGGGCGGGACTGGGCGGTACTCGGCGGTACCAGACGGACGTTCGTCAAGTTGCTCATAAC
>JALHSW010000075.1 GCA_022865365.1 Acidimicrobiia bacterium
CACGACGATGGTGTCCTCGGCCAGGCCGAGCTCGTCGAGCAGCCCGAGCAGGTCGCCGACCAGGTCGTCGTGATCCATCATCGTGTCGTGGTAGTCGGACTGCCACCGACCGGCGCGGCCCTTGCTCTCGGGCTTCACGTGCGTGCGGAAGTGCATGTGCGTCGAGTTGAACCACACGAAGAACGGCTGATCGGTCGCCGCCTTGTCCTTGATGAACGCGCCGGCCGCGGCCAGGAACTCGTCATCGACCGTCACCATGCGCTGCTTGGTGAGCGGGCCGGTGTCTTCGATCCGCTGCGTGCCGTCGTCGTTCGCCCACGAGTGGATCACACCGCGGGGACCGAAGCGCTCCTTGAAGTTCGGGAAGTCCTCGGGCTTCGGATAGTCGTCGAGCTCGGGCTCTTCCTCCGCGTTGAGGTGGTAAAGGTTCCCGAAGAACTCGTCGAAACCATGGGCAGTGGGCAGATGCTCGTCACGGTCACCCAGGTGGTTCTTGCCGAACTGTCCGGTGGCGTAGCCCTGCGCCTTCAGCGCGGTGGCAACGGTCGGGTCCTCGGGCTGGAGGCCGATAGGAGCACCGGGCATCCCCACCTTCGTGAGGCCCGTGCGCAGCGGGTTCTGCCCGCAGATGAAGGCCGCCCGGCCGGCGGTGCAGCTCTGCTCCCCGTAGTAGTCGGTGAACCGGACGCCCTCGTCGGCGATGCGATCGATGTTCGGTGTCCGGTATCCCATCAGCCCGTCGGAGTAGGAGCTCAGGTTGGAGATCCCGATGTCGTCCCCCCAGATGATGAGAATGTTCGGCTTGCCGTTGGGCACGTGAGATCCTCGTTCTTCGGGCGGTGGCGGCATCAACAACCGCGAGCGAGTGGATGTCGCGACGGACACTACCGGCAACGAGACAACGACGAATCAACGCCAGGGACTGACCACGCTCGGGGACCTACCCGGTCGACTTGGGCGGGACGCGGGTTACCGTGTCGATGGAAGCAGACGGCACCACCACGATCGCACCCCATCCGACCCGCAGACAGGTCAAAGAAACACCAGCGGTGGATTCTCGGCCCCTACACGCTCCGCGCCGATCGTCCGGCGGGCGGCGCTCATCGCCTGGTTCTGCCGCAGCGTTCTAGGCTTGGCCTTTCGGCAACTTGGCGGCACCGCCGTAGAACCCGCCCAAGATCCCCCCGAACACGAGCCCGAGCAACCCGCCAATGATCTCGTACTGCTCGAGGTCACCCCCGAACAGGGCTTGGAGCACGAGGCCCGCGAGCAAGCCGATCAGTGCACCGATCGCCACGCCGATGAGGACACCTCGCGCTACGCCGTTCACGATGCTGGAGCGTACCGGCAACGCGCAGCCGCGGCCAAAGCGGCACCAACACCGGAGCGCCGCCGTGTTGCCGGTCGACCACTCGGCCGCGACGGGTGCGCGCTCGTTAGAGGTAGTCCTCGCGCACGAGCCACTTCAGGGCTTGACTCCCCCAGATCGGTGGGAGGTAGGCGGTGAACAGGCGATGGGTCAGCACCGTCGCAGTCGCGATCTCGGCCGGGACACCGAATGCCGTGAGGCCGGCCACCAGGAAGGCCTCGGTCACGCCGACTCCTCCCGGCACCGGGACCAGGCTTGCCAGGAAACCCGCGGACGTGTTCACGAAGACGATCTCGAGGAACGAGATGCGATCGCCGTACGCGAGGAGGCACGCGAGGAGGCACGCCGACGTCAGCAGGTTCGCGGCGACGGCTCCCCCCAAGACGGTGAAGAACTGTCGTGGGGTTGTGACGATGTCCCAGATGTTGCGAACCGCGGCCACGATCTGCGGCCACATCTTGTCGCGCGCGAAACGGCGGAGCTTCGGTACCGCGAGCACCACACCTACGGCGACCGCGGCCAGGACGACGGCGAGGAGGATCAACTTGCGGCCGATGCCGCTGCTGCCTCCGATCTCGGACAGGCGCAGATCCTCACCGACGATGAGCCCGCTGCCGATGAACAGGAAGAGCGTCGCGACGGTGCCAGAAGCACCGGCGACGAGCCCCGACGAGGTCGCAGGCCCGACCTCGACGCCCTGCTTCTGCAGGAACCGGATGTTCATGATCGTCGATGCCGCACCGGTCGTCGCCACGAGGTTCCCGAACGACACGGCCATCTGCAGGAGGGTCGCGGGGATGAGCGGGATCTGCTGGCGCACCGTCCCGATCGTGGTGTAGGCCCACGCCACGCTCGTCGAAGCCGAGAACGCGAGCCCGAGAACCAGCCACGGCCACTCTGCGGTCTTCATCGTTTCGAAGAGATCGCTGAGGCTCCCGATCTGACCGAGGATGATCCAGACCGCGAGAACGAGGGCGAAGAACATCACGATGTTCAGCGGCTTCACTCGACGCAGCTCGGTCATCTGGACGGGCGAATGGCCGGTCGCGTCGGTGACCGCGTCGCGAAGGTGGTCGAGCAGGTCCTTGTCGGCGCGGACCGCACGCCGGTTCGCCGGAGTCAGGGCCGGCTTCTGCAGAAAGGGAAGCGCGCGACCCGTGACCTCGGGACCGATCCCCTCGACCGCGGCCGCGGTTGCCGCATGCGAACCCACCAGGGTCGCGGTCGCGACGAGCAGTTGCGCGACATCCTGATCGAGGCGCTCGTCCGGGGCCGAGAAACCGGCGACGGAGAAATCGTCGATCACCGTCGCGCCCGAGCATGAGGCCACGTGCTCGAGATCGAGCGCACCATGAGCGATCCGCGCCGCACGCATGCGCGCAACGTCACCCCACAAGTCGCGGAGCCGCGACTCGATGTCGGCGTCGTCGGCAGTCAGCGGAGCGCTCGGCGCCAACCGCGTCACGAGGACCGCGGCCGACGGCCCGGCGACGCCGGCCACGACCACCTCCGGTGCAGGCACCCCGGCATCTCGCGCGGCATAGAG
>JALHSW010000006.1 GCA_022865365.1 Acidimicrobiia bacterium
CAACTTCCTCAGCGTCGACCGTGACGGCGACCATGCCACCGTCGAGTACCAGGTCGACCCGCCAGGCACCGCCGCCGCGAAGAGCTACGACCTCCCGATGCGCGAAGAAGGCGGCGACTGGAAAGCCTGCCCCGGGGCATCACTCCGCTAGTGCCACGACCGGCAACGTTTGCAGTGTCCAGAGGGCGCCGCGACTGGCGGCGGGGTAGCGCATAGCGGTAGTTCTGGCGCGGGACTTCCGCGACGGCCTTGTCAGCCGACGGATCGAGCAACCGTGCCCCTCTCGGATCGGCGTCGCTGACCTAGAGCGTGGGCCCCTGCGGCTACCGTTCTGCGGATGCGGGTCGATCAGCTGCTGTTGACCTTGCACATCCTCGCAGCGGCCACGTGGATCGGCGCCGCCTTGGCCCTCCAAGTCATTGCTGGCCACATGCGCTCTTCAACCCCGGATGCGGTGACCGATCGATTCGCCATCGACGCCGAAGCAATCGGAAAGACCCTCTTCGCTCCTGCTGCAGTTGTCCTGCTCATCACCGGCGTCATCTTGGTGGCGCGTCAGCATTTGGACTGGACAGAAGCGTGGCTGCTCATCGGCATCGGGGCAGTCGTGGCCGCTGGTGCGGTCGGCGGCGCCTTTCTCATTCCTGAAGGGCGTCGGCTCGCGGAACTGGCCCGAACGCCCGGCCATGATTCCGCTGAGATTCGCGACCGCGCTCGACGGAGGTTCCTTGTGGCGCGGGTCGACCTCTTCGTTCTCATCCTCGGCGTAGCGGACATGGTCTTTCGCCCAGGCGGGTAGCTGCGGCCAACGTGACGACGGGCCGGCGCGCAAAGTGCCGGACCCAGTCGCCCGCCAGCCGTCGCGAGACCCGCGCCGGAAACGGCGAACCGAGCGCAGCGTTCCGAAATGCCGAAGGTTGCAGGCAAAGGTTGTCTGACACGGCACTAGCTCCCGGTCCCCGGCGGGCGTCAGCCGAGGTTGGACGACCTCGGATACGCATCGGCGGGATCGGTCAGCACGTTCACGACGGACAGGCCGTCGTGGGCGAACGCGCGGTCGAGTGCTGCGCCGATGTCGCCCGGCTCGTCGACGAGCTCACCGTGACCCCCGAGGGCCTCGGCGACCTGGTCATACCGCGTCCCGGGGCGTAGCTCGGCCACGACGTCGTAGCCGAAGATCATCTGCATCGGGTGCTTCTCGAGGCCCCAGATCCCATTGTTGCCGATCACGGCAGTCACGTTCACGCCGTGGCGCACGAGCGAGTCGAGATCTCCCAGCGTGAACCCGATCGCGCCGTCGCCGTAACAGACGACGACCTGGCGATCGGGATGCGCGAGCGCCGCCGCGAGTGCGTACCCCGTGCCCGTCCCCAGACAGCCGTACGGTCCCGGCCCGAGAAAGCACCCCGGCGTGTACGTGTCGATGTACTTGCCGGCATATGACACGAAGTCGCCGCCATCACCGATCACGATCGCATCGCGCGCGAGGCGCGAGCGGAGCTCGCCGTACACCCGAGCCGGATCGATCGGCGCCGCATCCGACTCGAGGCGCGACGCCTCGGTCGCCCGCTTCGCGTCCTCGTCGTCGCGCAGCTGCGCCACCCATGCGTCGCGCTCGCGGCGCGCCACCCCGTCACCGGCAGCCGGTGCCTGCTCGGCGAGCGCCGCGAACGTGGAGCGCAGGTCGCCACCGACCGACGCTGCGAGCTCGACGTGGGTGGCGACCCCGGCGGGACTGTCGGCGAGGTGCACGACCGGCGCGTCGAACGAACCGAAACCGAGCCGGAAGTCGAGCGGCGTGCCCGCGAC
>JALHSW010000076.1 GCA_022865365.1 Acidimicrobiia bacterium
GCCGAGATCGTCGCGTCGTTCACCGACGAGCGAATTCGACTCGAGCGCAATGGCAGCAACCTCGGCGGTGAGGCAAACTGGAATCGGACGATCGCGCTCGCGTCGGGCCGCTACGTCAAGCTGCTCTGCCAGGACGACACGCTCTACCCCGACTGGCTCGCCCGACAGGTCGGCGTCTTGGAGGCCGACACCGGACGCGAGATCGCCATTGTCTCGTGCAAGCGCGATCTCGTCGACGACGAGGGCCGAACGCTCTTCCGGGGTCGGGGTTTCAAGCGGATCTCCGGCCGAACGGCCGGCGCGGAAGCGATCAAGCGGTGCATCCGCGGTGGAACGAACCTCGTGGGTGAGCCCTCGGCAGTCTTGCTGCGCCAAGAGCTCCTCCAGCAGTGTCTTCCCTTTTCGGGGAGCTACACGATCGACCTCGACATGTGGTTCAAGATGCTGGTGCTCGGGGATCTGTACTTTCTGCCCGAGAGTCTCTGCACGTTCCGCCTTGCCACGCGCTCCTGGAGTGCCAAACTGGCGCGCTCCCAGGGGGCTCAGACTCGAGACCTGTTCCGCCGAACCCGGGATGCTCATCCCGAGTGCGCAAGAGGTGCTGACGTCCTCATCGGTGCAATGCGTGCCGCGGCGCTCGAGGCAGTCCGACGCGGTGCATACCTCATCGCGCGACTTCGCCGGTGGCGCTTCGGCCGCTGACTGTCGCTCCCCCTGACACACAGGGCTCAGCCCGGGTTGCTCACGAGGAGGCGTGCGGCCCCAGTAGCGCGCACGCCGCCTCCCGGCCTCACGGCCATGTGTACGGCTGATCTCGGAGGATCTCGAGGGTGTGTTCATAGATTCGCTTGACGCCTACGGGCAGCGGGGTGATAGGCGCTCGCGCGAGGTCACGCGGAGCACAGGAGACAACGCGAAGATCGCGCGGCTGGTCGCCCGAGGTCGGAGAGGTGGCGAGCCCGACCCGGACCGGGCGACGAGCGACCTGCTGCACGACGCGCACAATGCCCGCCACGGGCACGGGTCGCTCCGAAGCCAGGTTTCGGATGACGAGCGTCTGCGGCTGGGATCGTAAGGTCGCCATCAACAACGAGACGATCATGACTGCCGCGTCGTCGACGTAGAGGTAGTCGCGCAAGGTGTCCAACGGTACGAACAGGTTCAGCGCACGCCGCGTCGCGGCGGCCAAACACAGAAGGCTCACGAGACCTTGCGCCTTCACCAGATTCTGCCCTGGTCCATACAAGTTCGAAAGTCTGCCGACGATGACAGGCACCGTATTGCCGAGAATTCGGGTTGCGAGCTCCTCTTGTTCGAGCTTCGCCTCCCCGTAGGCGCTCAGTGGGCGAGGCGTCGCAACTCGCTTAAGGGTGGCTTGCTCGACCCCGCGTACACACCCCCAGCGGACGATGCGAGAAAGAAGGCCCCGTCACCTCAAGAACCGCGCCGAGTACGAACCGCGGGAGCCGACGAAGCGAGAAGCCGACCAGGCGCTGCGCGCCGCCGAACAGGCCGTCGCGACCGCCCAGAGGGTCATCGAGTCGCTGTCCTGACCGGGAACGGCCGCGCCCAAGAATCGCGATCTTGCCCGCCTCTTCTCGCGCGCTTGTGATTCTTCCGTGTCGTGTTCCGCACGTACGGAGGGTCATTTCGCATCCGGTGGCGGTACGAGGCACCGTCAGCGCGTAGCCACGCGCCGATACAGCTCGACGAACTCGTCCGCGGCACGCCCCCACGAGAACTCGCGCACGCGGGCGTGGCCGCGGGTGATCAGGTCGGCGCGGAGCTGCTCGTCGCAGATCGCGCGTGTGAGCTGATCCGCCAGCACGTCCGGGTCCAGCGGGTCGGCGAGGAGCGCGGCATCGCCGCTGATCTCGGGCACTGCTCCCGCGGTCGTCGCCACCACCGGCACTCCCGCGGCCATCGCCTCGAGCGGAGGGTGCCCGAAGCCTTCGTAGAGCGACGGGTAGGCGAATGCGGTAGCTCCCGCCAGGAGATCTCGGCGGTCGTCGTCGGAGACATACCCGAGCCACCGCACCCGATCGCCGTGCGTCGCCGAGTCGACGGCCGCCTCGAAGTCGGGTCGGCCCCAGCCGTCGGGCCCCGCGATCACCAGCCTGAGGTCGCGGTCCGTGTCGGCGAGCTGGTCGAAGGCTCGGACCAGGTTCGGGAGGTTCTTGCGCGGTTCGAGCTGGCCGAGGGCGAGTACGTAGCGCTCGGCTCCCGCTACGCGCCGACCTGCGGCGGGATCCCCGCCGCCCGTGGCGGTGATCCCAGGATAGACGCGCACCACATGATCAAGGCCCAGCCCGAACGCGGCTCGCACCTCTTCTCCCACGTAGTCGCTGACGACATGGATGGTCGCCCCCCGTGCGATCGCACGATGCAGCAGCGGCTCGAAGAACCGCCGGGTGTCCTCGGAGACGAGGTCGGGCTGGTGCACGAAGGTCAGGTCGTGCACGGTCACGATGACCGGTGCCCGAGCGGGGGGCGCGACGTAGTTGGTCGCGTGCACGACATCGACGGGCCCGGTCCAGTGCTCGACGCGGGGGAACGGGAGGTGCTCCCACGCCGGGCGCACGAGCCGCGCCGGGAGTTGTGACGTCCCGACCCGGACTGCGGCGGGAACATCGTCGCCGAGGCGCCGCCGCCCGTTCCGGGTGACGACGTACAGCACGAGGTCGAGATCGCCGCGAGGTGCCAGCGCCCGGAGGAGCTCGACCGTCACCTGGCCGATTCCGGTGCGCTCGCCGATCAGGGGCATGCCGTCGACGGCGACGCGCAGGCGCTCGGGGTTCCTGGTCACGAGGGGAGCAGCCTAGGAGCGGGCGCGACCACGACCTAGGCGGGGCGCCGCTCCATCCTTGGCTGGGGAGCGCCCGTACGGGTCGCGGTACGCTCTATTTCCGGCGAGTCGGCGAGCAGTCGCGACGCAGGGGAGCCCCATATGAGCATCGAAGCCCTCGATCAAGCGCGTCTGGTCTCCGCGCGGTCGGGGCTCGGACAGCAGCTCGTCGATCTCTGGCGCTCGCGTGCGCTGCTGGCGCTGCTCGTGCGTACCGAGCTCAAGGTGAAGTACAAGAACAGCGTTCTTGGGTTCGCGTGGTCGATGCTGAACCCGGCGCTGTACCTCGTCGTCTTCTTCGTCGTCTTCCAGATCATCCTCGGGAGTGGCATCCCCAACTTCCCGATCTTCCTGCTCTCGGGTCTGCTCGTGTGGAACCTGTTCGGTGCCGCACTCGGGGGCGGCACTCGGGCGATCACCGGGGCCGCCGCGATTGTGAAGAAGGTGTCGTTCCCCCGGTCCGTGCTGCCCCTCTCGTCGGTCGGGGCCGGGCTCGTGCACTTCTTCTTTCAGTCCGCCGTGCTCATCGTGGCCCTGGTCGTGTTCCAGCATCCCGTGGGCTGGAGATACCTGTGGCTCGTGCCGCTGGCCCTCGGAGTGCTGCTCATCCTGGCGTCCGCGCTGGCGGTGTTCCTCGGCGCGGTCAACGTGTCGTTGCGCGACACCGCGCACTTCGTCGAGCTCGCACTGCTCGCGTGGTTCTGGATGACCCCGATCGTCTACCCGTTCCCGCTCGTCGCCGACCGCGCGAGTCCGCTCGTGAACCTATATTTCCTCAACCCGGTCGTCTGGGTCGTCATCGCCTTCCAACGCGCGATCTACAACCGCGCCGTCGCCGTGAAGGTCACCGATGGCACCAGAACCGTCACGAAGATCCTCCCGGTGGATGTCACCGGGTGGTGGTACGCGTGGCACCTGCTCATCGTCGGCGCGGTCTCGATCGTGCTGTTCCTCGTGGCGCTCGCCTACTTCGGTCGCCGCGAGGGCGACTTCTCCGAGGAGCTCTGACCGGTGGCGACGGCGATCAGCATCCGGGAGGTGTCGAAGCGCTTCCGCCTGCACCACGAGCGATACCCATCGCTCAAGGAGCGGGTGATCCACTTCGGGAAGTCGACGTCCGAGGAGTTCTGGGCCCTGCGCGACGTCTCGTTCGACATCGAGCAGGGCACGACCGTGGGTCTGCTCGGAGCCAACGGATCCGGCAAGTCGACGCTCCTCAAGTGCATCGCCGGCATCCTGCGACCGAGCAGCGGGGAGGTCCGGCTTCGAGGCCGGGTTGCGGCGCTGCTCGAGCTCGGAGCCGGCTTCCAGCCCGAGCTCACCGGTCGCGAGAACATCTTCCTCAACGGCGCGATCCTGGGGATGCCGCGCCGCGAC
>JALHSW010000077.1 GCA_022865365.1 Acidimicrobiia bacterium
GCGCGCCGGCGCTCTTCGCGAGCGCGTACGCCACGGTCTTCACCGAGTCCTGACGCGCCACGGGCCCGCGTGAGCGGGCCCGGACGACTGGATCCTCGGGGAGATCAGACTGTCGCGTCGCGAAGCTTCCTCGCGACCGCGACGCCGATCACCACCAGGACGAGCAGCACCAGCAACTTCTTCATGCGCGGGGCTCCCTGCTACGACGACGGACGGTTGAGAGCGTACCGTACGGCCCCGTGAGCGTCATCAGTCATCCCACCAGCTCGGCCACCAACTCGGCCACCAACTCGGCCACCAACTCGGCCGCCGGGACTCGATTCGAGGAGCGGCTGCGCCCGACGCGTCGCGGCTGGCTCTGGCTGCCGCCGATCATCGTGGTGACGTTCCTCGCCATCGCGCCGGTCATCGTCCCGCTCGCGCTCATCGCGTGGTTCATCAACGTCGGGCGGTTCTGGCGGGTCGTCGTGCGCATCGACGACGACTACCTCTGGGTCGGCCGACGCTGGGCCCGCCTCGCCACCCTCGACCTGACCACGCTCGGACGCGCGCAGAACACCTGGCCGTGGCGCGCCTTCAGCCGGCGATGGCTCGGGGGCAACCCGATCTGGACCCGCGACTCTGTCGGCATCCGCGGGTTCGACGGTGGGAAGCCGTACTGGGTGTCGGTGGGCACGGATCGCCGCGACGAGTTCGTGAACCTGTTGGAGACCGCCGTAGCCGAAGCGCGGGAGCGCGGCGCCGCCTGGACCGAGCACGCCAGGACCACGAGTCCACCGAGCTGGCACCTCGACCCGTGGGATCCAGTGAGGTCGTTGCGCTGGTGGGACGGTACCCAGTGGACCGGATGGACCTGGCCCCGCCCCGGTGGGTCGGTGGCACCCTCGTGATCCCCATCGCCGACGAGAACCCGATCTCCCGCGTCCCGTGGGTGACGATCCTGCTGATCGCTACCTGCGTCGTCGTGTACTTCGCGTTGCAGCCGACCGGCGCACCGAAGCTCGACTGGACCGGCTTCGTCGAACGCACGGACCAGGAGGATCTCCGCTTCGTCGTCGAGAACGCCGCGGTCCCGTGCGAGCTCGTGCAGCAACGCCCGTTGACACGAGCCGAGTACGAGGCCACGTTCCGCGACGGGAACGGCAGTGCGTGCTCCGACAAGGGTGGCCCGGCGCAGAGCCCCGGGAAGGTGGTGCTGCTCGGTGTGGTGCTCACGATGTTCCTCCACGGCAGCATCCCCCACCTGTTCGGCAACATGCTGTTCCTCTGGGTCTTCGGGAACAACGTCGAGGCCGAACGGGGCCGTTGGCGCTACCTCCTGCTGTACCTCTTCGGAGGCATCGCGGCGACGGTGGCGCACGTCGCGGTCGACCCGAACTCCACCGTGCCGATGGTCGGTGCGTCCGGCGCGATCGCGGCGGTGATGGGTGCGTACCTCGTGTGCTGGCCGAAGGCGCGCGTCAAGACGATCATCTTCGTCGGGCCGCTCCTGCTCCGGAAGGTGGAGGCGATCTGGCTCCTGCTCGTGTGGTTCGGAACCCAGTTCCTCCTGGTGAGTGGAGACTCGGCGGTCGCCTGGGCTGCCCACGTCGGCGGGTTTCTCTTCGGCGCGCTCGTCGGCTTGTGGTGGCGGTATCGCGACCAGCGCGCGACGAGCGCCCTGTCGCCTCCGATTCCTGCTCCGGCCGGCTGACGCCGCCGGTCGAACGGTGACGCGGGTACCGTGACTCCTCATGGCGAAGAAGATCCCGCTCGACCTCTACGAGACCGAGCTCGCACGACTCCAGGTCGAGCTGGTCAAGATGCAGGAGTGGGTGCGCTCCAGTGGCGCGCGTGTCGCCGTCCTGTTCGAGGGCCGTGACGCGGCCGGAAAGGGCGGCACGATCACCCGGATCAACCAGTACCTGAATCCGCGCGTCGTGCGCGTCGCCGCACTGCCGGTGCCGA
>JALHSW010000078.1 GCA_022865365.1 Acidimicrobiia bacterium
AAGGCGCTCGTCGTGGTTCACACCAACAGCAGCCGTACCGCCGGCGAAGTCGATGGCATCCCGATCGCCGAGAGGACCATCCTCGAGCTCGCCGCCGAAGGTCGGGTCGTCGAGCACGACGACGCCGCGCCGGTGATCGACTACGGCGATGGGCGCATCGCGATCCCAATCGCACTCGAGCGGGAGCTCGGGCGACGCGATCGCCACTGTCGCTACCCGGGCTGCGAGCACACTCGCGGTCTCCAGCACCACCACCTCGACCCGGTTGCCTGGGGCGGACGAACGAGCCGGAAGCTCGTCGTCCGGATGTGCCCGCAGCACCACCCGCGCCTGGAGCCCCACGGCACCGAACGCCTCATCGGCGACCCGGATCTGCCCGACGGGCTCCGCGTCGTCACCGTCGCCAAGTCCAAGAATCGGAAGCCCTCACGCGCCGGGCCGGCACCCTAGACACCGCCCCCTGATCGCGTTCGGCGCACTCGCGCCCGTTGCGCCCGCGCCGTCAGGCCCGCGCACTCCGACGCGCCGCCGACGCGAGCCCCGGCGGCTGCCAGGGGTCGCCGGCGCTGACGTCGGTGCCGGGGGCCATGATCTCGTCGATCGCGTCGAGCGTGGCGGTGTCGAGACGGACCTCGACCCCGGCGAGCGCGTCGTCGAGCTGCTCCATCGTGCGCGGGCCGATGATCGCCGAGGTGACCGCCGGGTGCTCCAGGACGAACGCGTGCGCGAGGTGGGTGAGGCTGACACCAGCGCCCTCGGCAACGACGACGAGCTCCTCGACCAGGTCGAGGCGGCGCTCGTGGGCGCGTTGCTGGGCTTCGCTCTGGCGCTGGGAGCCGAAGCCGCGAGCAACGCGCGAATCGGCGGGCGTCGGCTGACCCTTGCGGTGCCGGCCGGTGAGGAGCCCTCCGGCGAGGGGACTCCAGACGATCACGCCGATCCCGTACTTCGCACAGGTCGGTAGCACGGCTCGCTCGATGCCGCGCATCATCACCGAGTACGGCGGCTGCTCGCACCGGAACCGCTCGCGGTTGCGAGCCTCCGACACCCACTGCGCCTCGACGATCAGCTCGGCCGGCCAAGTGGAGTGCCCGACATAGCGGACCTTTCCTTGGTGGACCAGGTCCGACAGCGCGCCGAGCGTCTCGTCGAGGTCGGTGCCGTCGGCGGGCCGGTGGATCTGGTACAGGTCGATGTGGTCGGTGCCCAGACGCTGGAGACTCGCTTCGACCTCGCGCATGATCCAGCGCCGCGAACCGCCCCGCTTGTTCGGATCGTCGCCCATCGGCGCGAAGAACTTCGTTGCGAGCACGACATCGTCACGGCGATCCCGCAATGCCTTGCCGACGATCTCCTCGGATTCACCGGCCGAGTACACGTCGGCCGTATCGATGAAGTTGATCCCCGCGTCGAGGGCGCGGTGGATGATCCGGACGGAGTCGTCGTGGTCGGCGTTCCCCCACGCACCGAACATCATGGCGCCGAGGCAGTACTCGCTCACCTGGACCCCGGTCTTTCCCAGCGCGCGCATCTGCATGCTCGTACCCTATGCCGCCATGGACCAATCCTCCCTGCCGATGACGCTGCAGGACCTCGCAGCGCAGCAGGAGATCCGCGACGTGCTCATCCGCTACACGCGCGGCATCGACCGCATGGACGCCGACCTCGTGCGATCCACGTACCACCCCGACGCCCACGATGACCACGGCGCCTACCAAGGCGGTGTCGACGGCTTCATCGAGTGGGT
>JALHSW010000007.1 GCA_022865365.1 Acidimicrobiia bacterium
CAGACCCAGCGCCAACGTGGCAACGGCCAGACGCCGGCGCCGGTAGGTCGTGGGGGTGACCCGGCGACCGCGCGGGGTGGCACCGCGCGGCGCGTACCGAGGGATCGCGGGTCCCATCGGTGCGCCAAAGCCGGGAACGGTCGTAACGGCAGCCATCTTGGAGAGCTCCTTGGTAACCAACGTCTCGAGTCGATGTCTCGAGTCGATGTCTCGGGTCGATGTTGCGGGTCGATGTCGTTGTCCGCCAAGCGAACCACGGGGGTGTGACAGCTACGTCGGCCCCCCGTATCTCGAGCGGCTCGGGGACTCGGGGCCTTTCTTGACGCCCGAACTCCTGTTCGTATCCAAGCAGAACATCTGTTCGACGTCAAGAACATTTGTTCGGGAATTCCGGGCGAACAGGTGTTTGCCCCGAACACGTGATCGTGGTACCGTGACGGCATGACCGAACAGCTGACCGACCGCCAGCGCCAGGTACTCGAGTTCATCGACGCCGAGGTCCGCGAACGCGGCTACCCGCCCAGCGTCCGCGAGATCGGTGAGGCCGTCGGCCTCTCCTCCAGCTCGACGGTGCACGCACACCTGGCGGCGCTGCAGGAGAAGGGCTTCCTCAAGCGGGACCCCACCAAGCCCCGGGCCTTGGAGCTCATCTACGAGTCCTCGTCCGGTGCCGCGATCGAGCGTCGCCCCGTCCGCCACGTCCCCCTCGTGGGCGACGTGGCCGCCGGAGCGGGCGTGTTCGCCGACGAGAACGTCGAGGAGACGATCCCCGTCCCCGAGGACTTCACGGGTGCCGGGCAGCTCTTCATGGTCAAGGTCCGGGGCGAATCGATGGTCGACGCAGGGATCCTCGACGGCGACTACGTGGTTGTCCGCTCGCAGCCCACCGCGGAGGCGGGCGAGATCGTCGTCGCCGGCATCCCCGGCGACGAGGGCACGGTCAAGACGTACCTGCGCCGTCGGGGCAAGATCGTCCTGCGGCCCGAGAACCCGACGATGCCCGAGATGGTGTTCGACCCGGCCGATGTCGCGATCTACGGCAAGGTCGTCACGCTGCTGCGCCGTCTCTGACTCGGTGCCCGCGCGACTCAGGTCGCTACGTTGTGGTCCCGCAGGATGTCGTTGAGCCGTGACTTCTCGTGGCGTTCGCCCTCGGCGAGCCGCTTCACGACGAGCACGCACGGCAACCCGAAATCGCCCCCGGCGAAGGACCGCGGCCGTGTCGCCGTCACAGCGACGCACCAGTCGGGCACCACCCCGCGGCTCAGCTCCCGACCGCTCTCGGCGTCGATCACCGGGATCGTGCTCGTGAGGATGCACCCTGCGCCCAGCACCACGCCCTCCCCCACTCGCGCACCATCGGCGACGATGCAGCGCGACCCGATCATCGTGTCGTCACCGACCATCACCGGCGCGGCCTGCGGCGGCTCGAGCACGCCGCCGATCCCGACCCCGCCGGACAGGTGCACCCGGGCACCGATCTGGGCGCACGATCCCACCGTCGCCCACGTGTCGACCATCGTGTCCTCGCCGACGTGCGCGCCGATGTTCACGTAGCTCGGCATCAGCACGACCCCCGGCGCGAGGTACGACCCCCACCGGGCGTTCGCGCCAGGGACCGCCCGCACACCGGCCGCCGCGTAGTCGCGCTTGAGCGGGATCTTGTCGGCGTACTCGAACGGGCCGAGCTCGATCGTCTCCATCGTCGAGAGCCTGAAGAGCAGCAGGATCGCCTGCTTGAGCCACTGATGCACGACGACCTCGCCGTCGTGCATCTCGGCCACCCGGGCACCCCCGTGATCGAGCAGGTCGATGGCCTCGTGCACGATGGTGCGAGCCTCTCCCTCAGGGAGCACCGCACCAATATCGTCGCGGTGCTCCCACAGCTCGCCGATGCGCTGCTCGAGGTCGTTCACAGCTCTCCTTCACAGGGCCGGGCCGGGACTTCCACGCTCGGGTCAGCGTGCCCCGACCAGGCGCTCCAGGGCCAGTCCGAGCCGGTCGTCGGGGATGCTCAACGCCAGCCGGACGTGGCGCGCCCCCGCGGGGCCGTACAGGTCCCCCGGTGCGACGAGGAGGCCGGTCGCGGCGAGCCGGGCGGCGATGGCCCAGCCATCCTCGGCGCCGGCGCCGTCGCGCAGCCAGAGGTAGAAGCTCGAGGGCCCCCCGTCGTGGACGAGCCCGAACGCCTCGAGCGCAGGCATGCTCCGGGCCCGGCGCCTTGCGTAGCGGGCCCGCTGCTCGTCGACGTGCGCGTCGTCGCCCAGCGCGGCCGCGCCCGCGGCCTGTGCCGGCGACGGCACGATCAGACCGGCGTGCTTGCGGACCTCGCCGAGATACCGCACGAGATCGGGATCCCCGGCGACGAAGCCCACCCGGAACCCCGCCATGTTGGAGCGCTTCGAGAGCGAGTGCAGCGCCAGCACCGAGTCGTGGCTCCCCGCGAGCGCGGTCACGGGACCGACCGGATTCCCCGCATCGTCGGCGGTGAACTCCGCGTAGCACTCGTCGCTCGCGACGATCGCGCCATGACCGCGGGCCCACGAGACCGCAGCCGCCATCGCGGCAGCGGTCGCGCCGACCCCGGTCGGGTTCGACGGGTCGTTGAACCAGACGACGAGTGCCCGGGCTGCATCCTTCGCGTCCACCGCGTCAAGATCGAGGTGCCACGTCCGGTCGACCGGCACCGGGACGGGCCGTAGCCCCGCGAGCACGGCGCCCATCGCGTACGTCGGGTACGACACCTCCGGGTACAGCACCACGTCGCGGCTCGGGTCCCGCAGCGACAACATCCGAGGCAGGCTGGCCACGACCTCCTTGGTCCCGACACACGCGGTGATCGCGTCGGCACCCACCTTCACGTGGAAACGGCGGTCGATCCACGCAGCCGCTGCCGTTCGCAAGGACAGGGTGCCGATCGAGGGCGGGTAGCCGGCCGAGGAGCGCGCAGCCTCTCCGGCGGCCCGCAGGGCGACTTCGGGCGTCGGATCGACCGGCGTACCCACCGAGCCGTCCACGATCCCGCCAGGGGCGGCGTCCGCGATCCCCCGCAGCTCCGCCAGGCGGTCCTGCGGGTACGGCGGGGGTACGAAGCCGGGGCCGGGCCGCGACTTCGCCATGCGGCGAGGCTACCTGGGTCCCTTGGCCACGGATGCCGCCGCCCACCGGCGAAGGCAGTCGTGGTCACTCACGCACCAGGAACTCCCGGAAACGCCCTGCGTCGGCCTCCTCGAGTCGGGCGCGCACCCGCATCCCGCCGTCGGCGTGCACCTCGACGAGTACCTCGCCGTCGCGATGCAGCGCCGCGAGCACGTCGCCCCGGTCATACGGCACGACGAGCTCGACCGGCGGCGACAACGCCCGGAGCCGGTCACCGATCGCCGCGACCAGGCGGTCGATGCCCTCCCCGGTGCGGGCCGACGCGGAGATCGCGCGGTTGCGCGCGAGCTCACGCACCCGATCGGGGTCGGCCGTGTCGATCTTGTTCACCACGAGCAGCTCGGGGATCTCCCCGGCGCCGATCTCGTCGAGCACACCCCGCACGGCTTCGATCTGGGACTCCGCGTCGGGCGCCGTCGCGTCGACGACGTGCACGAGCAGATCCGCATCGCGCACCTCGTCGAGCGTGGAGCGGAACGCCTCGACGAGCTGGTGCGGGAGCCGGCGGACGAACCCCACCGTGTCGGAGCACAGCACCGTCTCCCCGCCCGGGAGCCGTAGTCGCCGTGTCGTGGGGTCGAGCGTCGAGAACAGCCGGTCCTCGACGAGGACGTCGGAGCGGGTCAGATGGTTCAGCAGGGTGGACTTCCCGGCGTTCGTGTAGCCGACGAGTGAGATCGTCGGCACACCGCGACGGTGTCGAGCCTTGCGCTGGGTGGCCCGGGTGCCGGCGGCGCGCACGAGATCGTGCTCGAGCTTCGTGACCCGCTTCTGGATCCGTCTCCGGTCGACCTCGAGCTTCGTCTCCCCCGGTCCCCGGCGGGTCCCGATGCCGCCTGCCTGCTGGCTCAGCTCGACACCCCGGCCGCGGAGTCGGGGCATCAGATACCGGTACTGGGCGAGCTCGACCTGGAGCATCCCGACCTGGCTCGTCGCGTGCTGGGCGAAGATGTCGAGGATCAGCGCGACGCGGTCAACCACGTCGACCTTCAGCAGCTGCTCGAGGTTGCGCTGCTGGGCCGGCGTGAGCTCGTCGTCGAACACGACCACATCGACGTCGAGCGAGTCGACGAGCTCGCGCAGCTCATCGACCTTGCCCTTGCCCACGTAGGTCGCAGAATCGGGTCGGTCGCGGCGCTGGAGCACGGTCTCGAGCGGATCGGCTCCCGCAGTGTCGGTGAGCAGCGCGAGCTCCGCGAGGGAGCGCTCGGCGTCCTCGAGTCCGTGCGATCCGACGCCGGTACCGACGAGAAGGGCCCGCTGGCGCAGGACCTCGAGATCGACCTCGGTCGCGGTGAGCCGCCGGCGCCCACGACCGACGGTCCGGCTCACTCCCCGCCCCCCACGAGCGTCTGCTCGTCGACCTCGGTGTCGAAGACGTGGGCGACCGGTCCTCCGAGCAGCACCGTCTCGCCGAGCGTGACAGAGAGCTCACCGCCCCGCACCCGAACCACCGTGTCCGCTCCGACGATGCCCCGCCGGTGCGCGACGGCCGCGGCCGCACACGCGCCGGTCCCGCACGACAGGGTCTCCCCGACACCGCGCTCCCACACCCGCATGTCGATCCCGCCCCGGGCGTTGGGGGCGACGAACTCCACGTTGGTGCGGTTCGGGAAGCGCTCGTCGACCTCCAGGTGTGGACCGTGCTGGGCCACCCGGGCTGCGTCGACGTCGTCGACGAGGAGCACCAGATGTGGGTTGCCCATCCCCGCGGCGTCGCCGCGGTAGGTGGTGCCGTGGAACGTCGCTTCCAGGTCGAAGGCGCTCGGCGCGTCCAGGGGGATCGACGCGGGCTCGAACGTCACCGGTCCCATGTCGACGGCGGCGGAGCGCAGCTCGCCGCCCTCGACCAGGAGCGACATCGTGCGGCGACCACCATCGGTCTCGACCACAAGCCTCCCGGAGAGCCCGAGACCCTCGCGCACCGCGACCCAGGCGAGACAGCGGATGCCGTTGCCACTCATCTCGGCGATGCCGCCATCGGCGTTGCGGAGCTCCATCGTGCAGTCGGCGCCGTCGGTGCCCGGCAGCAGCGTGATGAGACCGTCGGCTCCGATACCACGGTGCCGGTCGCAGACGGCGAGCGCGAACGCCTCGTCGGCCCCCGCAGCCCCGTCGCGGGCGACCGCGACAAGGAAGTCGTTCCCTGTCCCGTGGAGCTTGCTCAGGTGCACCGTCATCGGCTCCACAATGCCAGCAGCGCGCCCGCGACGTCGCAGGGATTCTCGGGCGCCCCCAGCCAGGTGATCCTCGGATCACGCCGGAACCACATTCGTTGCCGGCGGGCGAATGAGCAGGTGCGCCGCCCGGCTATCGCAAACGCCTCGTCGACATCGGTCGCGCCGTCGAGATGCGCGAGCACCTCCCGGTACCCGATCGCCTGGCGGGAATTGCGCGACAGTCCCGGCCCCACGGCCAGCGCGGCGACCTCATCGACGAACCCACTGCACCGCATCGCCTGCATCCGGGCGTCGATCCGCTTCGCAAGGGCCGCACGGGGCAACCAGAGCCCCGTGAGAAGCACCGGGAAGGCGGTCGTGCCGTATGCCGCGACCCCGGCCCCGAACGACGAGAAGCGCTCACCGGTGAGCCGCATCACCTCGAGCGCGCGGACGATCCGGCGCGCGTTGTGCGGATCGATGCGTGATGCGGCGATCGGATCGCGCTGCTCGACCTCGGCGTAGGCCTCGGCCACGCCGCCGGGCGCCTCGATGCCGAGCTCGAGCTCGGCCCTGAGCGCGAGATCCTCGCCCGGGAAGCGCAGGTCATCGACGACGGCCTGGACGTAGAGCCCGGTGCCGCCGACGAGGAGGGCGCGCCGGCCGCGCCGCTCGATGTCGGCGACCGCTTCGCGCGCCTCGGCTTGGAAGCGCGCCACCGAGAAGTCTTCCCCCGGATCCGCCACGTCGATCATGTGGTGCGGCACCGCGGCGCGCTCGGCAGGAGTCGCCTTGGCGGTCCCGACGTCCATCCCGCGATACACCTGCATCGAGTCGATGGAGACGATCTCCACGTCGCCCAGCTGCTGCGCCACGCGCAGCGCGAGCATCGACTTTCCCGACGCGGTCGGCCCGACGAGCCCGAGGTGGGTGAGACCGGACGTCAACCGGCCCTGACCGGAATGAGGACCGGGGTGTGGACCGGGGTGTGGACCGGGGTGTGGACTGGCGTTCCGACCGGCGATCGCGCCATAGGGATGCTGACGACGTCGACGAGATCACCGGCCAGCCAGTGCGGCGCGGCCGACCCGATGCGCACGGTGGCGTACGAGCCTGCCGGCAGCGCGGTGGCATCGGCTTCGAAGTGCACGAGCTTCGACTGTCGCGTCCGACCCGAGAGCCGCGACGCATCCTTCTTGGACGGTCCCTCGACGAGAACTTCCTCGACTCGCCCGATGCGTGCCTCGTGGCGCACGAGAGCGTGGCGCTCGACGACTTCGGTGAGCCGGGTCATGCGCTCGCGCACGACCTCGGGGGCGACGAAGGCGTCAACCATGTCGGCGGCCGGCGTACCCGGACGGGGCGAGAACAGAAACGTGTAGGCGGCGTCGTACTCGGCCTCGTCAGCCACCTCGAGCGTCAGTTCGAAGTCAGCATCGGTCTCTCCCGGGAACC